>CBFGLP010001120.1:0-6686 GCA_965649595.1 uncultured Myxococcales bacterium
TTCTTGGATCCGCGCGCCGCCGCTGTCGTTGAGCCCGATCACCGGCGCGCCGACCCGCATCGCGAGGTCCATGATCTTGCAGATCTTCTCGGCGTGGGCCCAGCCGAGGCTGCCGCCGAACACGATCGGGCGCTGCGCGAACACGAACACCTTGCGGCCGTCGATCGTGCCGTAGCCGGTCACGACCCCGTCGCCGTAGGCCCGCTTGCTCGGCATGTCGAAGTCCGAGCAGGGCGAGGTCACGAAGCGATCGAGCTCGACGAAGCTGCCCGGATCGAGCAGCAGCTCGACGCGCGCGTAGGCGGTCTGGCGGCCGGCCTCGGCCAGCTTGCGCTCGGCCTCTTCGGCCTTGTGGGCGAGGCGATCGATCTCGTTCGGATCGGCGCCCACTTGGGCAGGGCCGCCGCCGATGGCAGCGAGGCGCTCGCGGATCTCGAGCTCGGTGAGGACGGTCTTGGGCTCCGCCATGCGGGCGGCATCCTACACAGGATGGGGGCGTGATGCTGGAGGGGGCTCGGTCGGGGTCTGTGCTGGCGTATCTGAGCGATTTGGCGCGCGGAGCAGCACGAGAGCCTCGATGCGTGAGTAGCGGGGGTCAGACGCTGGTAGTGGCGTGCGGACCCGTCGTGCTCGCGCTCGCGCTGGTGGTCGTGGGCGTCGAGAGAACGTGGACGAGGTGGTGCTCATCTCGAGACTCCGTCCTGGTTTGACGGCGAGCGAGATCGAGGATCTGCGGAACGATACATCATTGATGCCCAGACACGAAAGGGGACGAAGAATCCACTCCTCGACAATATCCAAGCGACGACCAATACACCGCAACCGATCTCGAGTGTGGAATGAGCGTGCCGCGAGGTCGCGATTCAGCCATCGGCATCGCGTGGCTCCGGCAGCGCTGCTTTGCTTTGTAGCGGATGTATCGCTCGATCAACCCGAGCCACAACTCGGCCGCGATGACGCTGGCCAATATCCAGGCCCAAAGTGGCGGCTCGAGCACCGCGATGACCATCAGCGTGACCCAGAGCAAGAGCGCGTAGGGCCACCGGACCAGCGACCTGTTGGCCTTGTCCTTCCAAAACCACCGAGTTGGCAGGATACCTAGCGGCTGAGGATGGTCGACCAGCGCTCCGTGCTCGGTGCTCGCGACATCGACAGCGCCGGGCGTTTCATTCGCAGTAGCCATCAGCGAGCTCCGAGCCAGCGGCGCTGGCCAGCGCACCGCCAACTTGGCACACGACACACGGTGCGACAGCCGGAAGCGTCACGCCGCAGCAAACGGCTGCCCCAGCCTCGACCAGCCCAATCCAGAGGTACTTCGCGGCCTTCAGGACGCCCCGCCCGAACTTGCTGCATTCGTCTCCTGCGGCTCCATTGACGCGAGCACGTCGAGCAGCCTCTCGCCCACGCCGGCCTGCATCAACTCGCGCAGCACTGCCTCGTCGAGATCGACATCCTCGGCGACCCAGACTGCCAGGACCTGCGCGTCGTAGACCACATGGGCGAGCAGCTCGCCGTCGACCGCGAGGTAGCCATCGCCGCGCCCTCGCTCGTCCACCTCGACGAACACCTCGGCTTCAGGCCCCGCCGCAAGCACGTAGGTGACCGAGGCCCAACGGACTCGAAGATCGCGAGCCTGCGTCTGCTCGTAGCCGTCAGCGTCGACGATCTCGGCAGTGGGCGGTGGCTCGACGCGGATGGGGTCTCCGGTCGGCGGAAGAGTGAGTAAAGCCGAGAGCACATGCACGAGCGTTCCCATGCTCGAAACCTACGGCGGGAGCTCGACATCGCAAGAGACACGGTGCGCCATCGTGTAGATCCCCGGCAAGAGCTCGAGCTCATGCCGGGCTTCATTGCTGCGCCCGTCGGCTGCAATCTGCTGCTGACGGCTCCATTCGCGCGAATCGGAGTGCGTCGAACCCGAGCCCTCACCCGTTCGCGGTCTCGAGATCGTCATCGATTCAAATGTCCACGCAATCACCAGAGCGGTACGGCTGTAGGCCGCCCGCATTGAATGGGACACCGCAATCGCCGCAACCGCTCGTCCTCGCGATCAGGTCGAGTCCCTCTCGAACTCGTGGCAGACTCGCGGGCCATGGCCTTCGCCCACGCCCCGCTCGGCCCCGAGGTGCTGGGCCTCGCAGCCAAGTTCGTCGGTGAGCAAGCCCCCGCGCCCGCGCGCAAGCTGGTCGCCAACGGGCTCGCCCCGCTGCCGCCACGCGATCTGCTCGTGGCGCTCTATCAGCTGTGGGTCGAGGGCGGCGAGCACTCCGACAAGGCCGGCAAGACGGTCGAGGGCCTGCCGCCGCCGGTGCTCGATGGAGCGCTGGCGGATCGCAACCTCCCGCCCGGGGTGCTCGATCTGCTCGGCCGCAAGCTGGCCCGCAACGAGAAGGTGGTCGAGGCGGTCGTCCGCCACCCGAAGGTCGACGACGAGTCGCTGATCGGCATCGCGCGGGTCTGCACGGAGCGGGTCTGCGACGTGCTCGCGGACAACGAGACCCGCTGGCTGAAGTGCCCGGCGATCGTCGGGAGCCTCTACCAGAACCGGCACTGCCGGATGAGCGTGATCCACCGGATGATCGAGCTCGCCGAGCGCGAGGGCGTCGATCTCGGGCTCCCGGCGATGGACGAGATCCGCGCGGCGCTGGCCGAGAGCGGCCCCGTCGACGAGAGCCGCGACGCCATGTTTGCGGCCCTGCACTCGACCGAGCAAGCAGCGAAGGTCGAAGCCGCCGCGCTCGAGCTGTTCGGGCAAGCGGAGGTCGATGATGCGCTCGAGCTGCCCGAGCTCGAGGACGAGGGCGAGATCTTCGAGGGCGAGCTGCCCGGCGAGGAGCCAGCCGAGGCGGCCGAAGGCGAGGACGAGGAGAAGTCGCAAGCGCGCCCCGGTGACGCTCCGCCGCCCAGCCGCGAGCGGCGCCTCGGTCAGCTCATGGGCATGCGACCGCTCGAGAAGATCCGCACGGCCTTGCTCGGCGACAAGTACGACCGCTCGATCCTGGTTCGTGACAGCAACAAGCTGGTAGCGATCGCAACGATCAAGTCGCCCAAGGTCCGCGAGGACGAGGCGGTCGCCTACTCGGCCAACCGCTCGCTCTCCCACGAGGTCGTCGCCTACATTTCCAATCGACGCGAGTGGATCAAGCTCTACTCGGTCAAGCTCAACTTGGTAATGAACCCCAAGACGCCGATGTCGCGCTCGATGACCTTGCTCGCGCACCTCAATCAAAATGACGTGCAGAAGGTCGCGCGCTCGAAGAACATTCCGTCCGCGCTGGCCACGGCTGCGAAACGTAAGGTCCAGGCCAGGAGTTAATGACTGGCGTGAGCCCTTCACCCGCACTCGGATCGCTGACCGCGGCGCTGCGCCGCTTCGGAGGCGTGCTCGTTCAGCCCGCAGCGACGATCGAAGCCCTGCGCGCGAGCCCCGAGTCGGTCGGCCGCTGGGATGGCTGGCTGCTGGTCGCGCTCTACGTAATCGGCAGCCAGATCGAGCGCCTGGTCGAGACGATCGAGCGCTTCCAGGTGTTTCGCAGCGTGCTGCTGCTGTTCAACGGGCTCGCGCTCGCGCTGCTGATCCCGATCATGGTCTGGCTGCTGGTCGAGGGCTTGGTCGGCACGCAGCGGGCTCGCTTTCGCCACCTACCCCTCGCCGCGCTCGTGCTGACCGCGACGATCGGCAACCTCCTGCGGCAGTCCGGGATCGGCTGGCCCGGGCCCGTCTATCTGCCGGAGATCATCGGCGCGCTGTGGGCCGCCGCGATCGCGATCTGGATCCGCAAGGAGATCCCCGCCGAGCCCGAGCCCAAAGCAGAGGAGCAACGAGCATGAGCGAGGCAGCGCGACCCCGAACCGGATGGATCGACTTGGCGGCTGGCGGGATGCTGATCGCACTCGTCGCGCTCGCGGGCGGGCGCAGCCTCGGGCTCGGGATCGAGCACTGGGGCGAGGACGTCCCGCTCGGCCCCGCAGAGCCGCTGCCCGAGTTCGACGTCCCGCTGACCGACGGCGCTCGCTTGGTCAGCAGCGAGCTCGAGGGCCACGTCACCTTGCTGACCTTCTGGGCGACGTGGTGCCACGCCTGCGGCCTGCAGGTGCCCAGCCTCGTCGAGCTCGACCAGGAGTTCGACGACGACGAGCTGCGGATCATCGGGATCAACCGCGACGAGGGTCGCGGACGACCGCGCGAGGAGCTGGTCGCTGGCTACACGAGTGAGCGCGGGATGGACTTCCCTCAGGTGCTCGACGACGGGCGCATGGCGCGAGCCTTCGGGGTCAGCGGCATCCCGCACATGGTGTTGATCGATCGCGAGGGCAGCATTCGCCACGTCCACTACGGGGTCACGCGCAAGGGCGTGCTCGAGGGACAGATCGAGACGCTGCTCGACGAGTGAGGGACTCGGTGGCCGAAGTCAGAACTTCAGCCCACCGCCCATCATGAACCCGCCGTCGCGCAGCGGCGCGCCGCCGAGCCGGATGTCGTGCTTGCGCACCGCCGTCGCCGCGGGGGTCTTCTTGTGCACGAACAAGAGCACGGTGAACGCGATGGTCGTCACCGCGAACACGCCGGTCGCGACCCAGCTGGCCGTGGCCGCGGTCGCGAGGTTGTCGGCCTTGATGCAGACCTTGGTGACCGCGGCGTTCTTGACCGCGTTGGGCTGGTTGGGATCCGGCGAGGTCTGGGCGATCTGGCACAGATCGCCGTTGGAGTTCGGGTTGACGTCGTTGCTGGTCTTGAGCTGACCGATGTCGCTCTCGTCGTACACGTCGGGGAACTGGTTCACGTCCGCTTGCGTGATCGTGTCGGTCATCGATGCCTCGGCGGCGTCGATCAGGTCGCGCCGGACCGGGCCGTTGGGACCGATCGCTACCGTGGTGCCGATCGCGGTGCCGATCGCCGCGAGGGTCAGGCCACCCGCCACGCCGAGGCCGATGAACTTCCACTTGGGGCGATCCTGGTAGGGCCCCCAGACCAGCGTGCCCTCGCGCGGCTCCTCCTCGACCACCTCGTCGGGCTCGCTGGTGCCGGTCGGGTCGGCCTCGTCGGGCCCGTCCTCGACGACCGGCGGCGGGAGATCGGCCTCGGTCGGTGTGACCTTGTAGAGCTCGTTGAGCAGCGAGCCAGCCGTCTGCGCGACCGCGGCCTCGCTCAGCTCCGCGGCCGTCAGCTCGCGGTCGATCGTGTTGGTGATCTTGGCGGTCGCGACGTCGAGGGTCTGCAGCTGGACCTTCCAGCTGGTCCCCGACTTGGTCATGGTCCCGAACACCAGCTCCTGCGAGTTGAGCGTCGAGCCGCCTTGCGCGTAGCAGGCGAGGTCACCGTCGCCGCAGCCCATCGTCAGCTTGAGCTCGGTCAGCGTGATCGTGTTGCCGTCGTCGCGACCTCGCTGGGTCAGCTCCCAGCGCAGCGCATCGTTGAGCGCGCGGACCGGATCACCTTCGCCCTCGAGCCCGAGGTAGGTCGTCCCCGAGCTCGCCGCCGGCTGGCTGGCCTCGGCGATCGTCGGCAGCGTCGTGGTGATCAGGCCGACGCTCAGCACCGTTGCGGTCACGGGGGCGAGCAGGCGGGAGGAGAGACGAAGCACGGCGCGGCGCATGATGAGGGGCAGCGAGGAGAAGCAGGCCGAAGGTGACACGTCCTGCCATGCGTGAAAAGCCCGCTCTTCGCAGCCCCGCCGACGATTGGTCCGAGTGACGCTTGGGTGTGATCCCTCTCGTGCTCATGCCCGCGCGCGCTCGTTCGCGTCGAGCGAGCGCGCGGTCGATCGAAGGATCATCGCGGGGATCCATCGATCGGGCGAGGTAGCATCGCCGCCAGTGGTCGCCGACGAGACCCTTGCCCGCGACAGCGACGACTCGACCGACGAGGCGAGCGAGCTGATCGGCGCGACGGGGGTCGGACCCGGCCAGGGATCGAGCGTCGGGACCGTGCCCGAGCTGCCGCCGCTACGCGTGCGCGGCAGCCTGGCCGCGCGGATCGTCGCGCTGGTGCTGCTGGTCGTGATGGGCACCGGGGTGTCGGCGGTGATCATCGTCGAGCAGGTCCGCGGCCTGCGAGCCAACTTCGATCTGCTGACCGGCGTCTACGTGCCCTTTCAGACCGAGCTCTCGCAGGCGCAGATGCAGTCGCAGCAGGTCGCCGCGTTCGTGGCCGGGTTCGGCAACCCCGAGGTCCAGCTCGACCGCGCCGACCTCGAGAACCTGCAGGACGCGATCGACCTGCGCTTGAGCGAGCTGGCCGAGGCTCGACTCCCGCTCGACCAAGCGCTGCTGCACGCCGAGCGGATCGGTGGCGACGCCCAGCTCGAGGACGTGCGCGAGCTGGCGCGCCTGCACGCCGAGCTCGAGGTGCTGGTCCAAGAGAAGGTCGAGCCCAACGAGGTGCTCGCCGACGCCTCGCGGCAGGCCGAGATCAACCGGCGCTTCCGCGAGCTGCAAAAGCTCGCCAACGAGGCCGTCGCCGAGCAGCGCATGACCGTCGCCGAGGCCGGTCGCAAGGCCGAGCAGCGGGCAGTGGTCGTCACGATCGCCGCGGCCGTGCTCTCGCTGCTCGCTACCTTGCTGGTGATCCTGACCTTGCGACCGCTGCGACGCCTCGCTACCTCCGTGCGGAGGATCGGTCGGGGTGACTGGCGGGCGCGGATCGAGGTCGGCGAGCGACCCGAGCGCGACGACGAGGTCGCTCG
>CBFGLP010001121.1:0-7362 GCA_965649595.1 uncultured Myxococcales bacterium
GCAGGTCTGCACAATTAACTCGCCCGCGCGCAGCGCCCCGGGGAGCCACTGTTCGAGGAGGGAGCGCTCTCCATGATCGAAAAGGCCCTCCCCGTGCATTGGCCTGCGCTCCGATCGAAGGCTCCCAACCCATGATCTCGCTATCGCACTGGAGCCATCACTTCCTCGGGAAGGTCGGGATGGACGCACTCAGCGGGGGGTTCGCCGGAGCAAATCCAGCTCCCCCTCGACCACCCCATATTCCTCGATCACCCCACCCGAGAGCGCAAACCGTGCCTGCGCCCCCACCCCTTCAGGCAGCGCCGCCGTGACCACCCACGCGTCCCCATCCGGCTGATCCGCCACCCCAGCCTCGACCACGACCAGCTCCCCCTGCACATCCCACGTCACGAAGTGCGCCCCATCGCGCTCTCCGGTCACCTTCCCGCGGGTCGTCCAGAACTCGCTGGTCCCATCCGCATACACCGTCCCAACCAGAATCTCGTCCCCGAGCTCGACCGCCGCCCCCTCCAACGCCGTATACGCCTGGATGAACTCCCAAGCGTGATTGTAGCCATAGTCCGAGACCCACTCGTTCGCGCAGTAGGTCATGTAGTCCCGCGATCCCGCCGGCGAGTGCAGGGTCGAGTCATAGATCCCGAACCCCCACACCCCGGTCACGCCACCGGGATGCGGATACCCCTGGTCGACGCCCGCCTCGCTGCCCGAGCAGCGCACGTGATAGCGGCCGATCAAGTGCCCGAGCTCGTGCACGAACGTCTCCGCCGCAGCGCTCCCCTCCCCGACCCAGCGCCCCGCGGCGACGTGCTGGTACGCCTGCTCGGGATCGGGCGCCGAGGGGATCCCGAACGCCTGCCCCGCGAGCCCACCCGGGTAACCATCACAGGTCGCGACCAACCCGTAGTAGTAGACGTTCGGCGCGGCCCCGTCGGCGTCGCGCAGCTGGGCTAGCTGGGACAAGATCGGCGAGAAGCCCTTGTCCTGCTCGCCGATCGGATCCGTGTAGATCATTGGCTCGCGGACGCTGAACTCGGTGCTCTGGACCGGGTTGTTCTCCTCGAGGTCCCTTTGCATTGCGACGACGTCGGCGTCGTCGACCTCGGCCTTCGCTACGCAGTCGCCGAGCTGGTGCTCGATCGGCACGAGCACCACCTTCATCCGCATCGGGTCGGTGGCGATCTCGAGCGCCACGTCGCTCTGCGCCCAGGGCAGAGCCGGCGCATCGATGCGCTCGGCCGGCGGCGCCTCGGGATCGGGATCCGGCTCCGACTCACCCTCGGCTAGCGGCTCCGGCTCGTAGGCGTCGACGCGCAGGCGCATGCCGGGGCGCACGTACTGCCGCTCGACGTACCACGCGAAGGTGCCGGTCAGGCGGGTCGGATCGCTGTCGCCGGTGACCTCGACGAGCGAGTCGAGCACCAGCTCGTCGAGCGGCTCACCTTCGTCGTCGAGCTCGCCTTCGGGGTAGCGGATCGTCAGCTGGCCGAGCAGCTCGCGGGGCTCGAACTCGTGGTGGGCAGAGAAGGTCGCCCGCACCATCATCGGGCGATCGGCGAGCAGCTTCACGCTGTAGCTCTCGCCCGCGCGGACCTCGTTGCCTGCGACGACCTCGACCTCGACGGCTTGGTTGACCAGCAGCTGGTTGAGCCGGATCCCGCCCGCGTGGGCGTAGCGAAGCTCTGGCTCCGTGTCTGGGTTGGTCGTGTCGCTCTCGCCACAGGAGGCGAACAGGGGCAGGGTCAAGAGCACCGGGCCGACGCGACGCAGCATGCTGTGAGGTTAGCCAAAAGCTCGCGGGCCTCCTACCCCCACAGCTCTTCGGCCCGCTTGCGCGCCTCCGGGCTGGCCATGAACACCACGCTGGCTCCGGGGCGCAGCTTGGTCCCATCCGGCGGGTTGAACTGCCAGGCGTCGCCCTCGCCGTCGCGTAGCGCGACGATCAATAGGTCTCGAAGCCTGACGGCTCGCAGCTCGCCGAGCGTCTGGTTGACGGCGCGCGACTTGGGGGTCAACGCCAGCACTTCGACGCGCAGACGCTTGTCCTTGTCGCGCAGCATCGTGTCGAGGAAGGTGACGGCGTCGGGTCGGATCAGCTCGGAGACCAAGCGCATGCCGCCGATCGTCTCAGGCAACACGATCGCGTTGGCCCCGGCGCGGCGGAGCTTCTGTTGCATCTTCTCGTCGCTGCAGCGAGCGACGATCCGTAGCTCGGGCCGGAGCATCCGCGCGGTCATGGTGATTAGCAAGTTGTCACGGTCACTGGCCAGCGCGGTGCACAGCCCCGAGGCCCGCTCGATGCCGGCCTCGCGCAGGACGTCTTCGTCGGTCGCGTCGCCGATCACGATTGGAAAGTCGGTCTCGAGCTCGTCCCGCAGCGCGCGGACCCGGGGCTCGTCGACGTCGAGGACCACGAAGCGCCGCTCGGTCTGGATCATCTCGCGGATCATGTGACGCCCGGTCTTTCCACCGCCGCAGATGATGTAGTGCTGATCGAGCTCGCGGATCGCCCTGCGCATCTTCGTTGTCCAGACCAAGCGATCGAAGTTGCCCTCGAGCACGAAGGCCGTGAGGGTCGAGAAGAAGTACACGAAGCCGCCCGCGCCGATCAGCAAGACGCCCATCGTGAACACGCGACCGATCGGCTTGTCGCTGAGATCAATGGTCTCGCCGTAGCCGACCGTGGTCAGGGTGATCACGGTCATGTAGGTCGCGTCGATTACCGAGGTCCCCGCGCCACCGATGTACAGGTAGCCGAGCACGCCGACCGCGAACACCACCAAGATGAAGGCCGCCGAGCGGAGCAGGGTCCGAGTCTGCTCGTCGAGGTGATGGGGGTCCGACTTGGCCATGCGGCGGGTCGGCCCGAAGATACCTCACTCGCTCGGTGGCTCGATCGGGCCCGACGCACGCAGGCGCTCGAGGATCGCGGCCTCGTTCCCGAGCAGGCCCTTGTAGCGGCGAATCGGCTCGGGCATCAGCATGACCGCCTGCTCGAGCACCCCACGCTCGCGCGGCGCGAGCGTGGCGAAGGGATAGAGGTAGGTCCGAATCAGGAACAGCGACGATTGTTGCTGCGGAAAGGGAATCGTCAGCTGTCGCTCGACCCGGACAAAGCCGGTCTGCGTCTCGGCCCAGGGGATCCGACGACCCTGCTCGGGGTGATGATCGAGGTAGTCGTCGGCCGCTACGGTCCACACGAAGCGCACGTATGGGCCGCGCTCGACCATCGCGCCGACCATGCTCGCGGCGGCTCGCTCATCGTCGACGAAGTCGGGCACCGGGACGTGGATCTGCGCGAAGCTGGTGCCGAAGATCCGCTCGGGTCGCCAGCCGCTCGGGAACCACACGCTGACCATGATCGTGCGATCGCGGCCCTCGGTGTCGCGCTGGAGCACGACCGCGTCCTCTTGCAGCAAGGCGAGCCGGGCGTCGTAATCGGACAAGGTCGGGCGCGAAGGCGAGCGCTCGAGCAGGCCCGGGTGCTCGCGTTCCAGCGTGGCGTCGATCCACGCGAGCACGTGCTCGTGAGCGCGCCGCTCGGATTCGCTGCTGGCGATCAGGCCGTGACGCGCGGGCGCGAGCCCGGCATCGATCAGCTCCTGACGCGCGGCGAAGTAGCGCGGCGCCTCGTCGTCGAGCTGAAAGAAACATTGATCGACAGGGCCATTGCCGAGATCGACGGGGAAGCGCATCAACCCGGCCTGCATGCGCAGCGGCCGAGGAGTCACTGGAAAGTAATGGGCCGGTGCGGCCATCGGCCTACCCATAGCACGGCGGGCGGGCGGCGCTGCGCCGAGGCAGCTGACTTCGAGCGATCCGCCGTGTCGACCCGCACGATCTGCTGGAGGCTGGGCTCAACCTCCGCGCAACCAGCGATATGGTAGTAGCCGGCTCGCATCGCTCTCGCCGCTCATGTGTAGACCCACGCTCGTGCTCAGCCAGTGATCGCGTCGGTCTAGCGCGGGTGCTAACGTCGCCGCGTGCCTCGCTCAGCCCTGCTGATCTGCTCGCTCTTGCCGCTCGCCTGCACCCGACCCAACCCCGCGTTCGAGATCGGCGACGAAGCTGAAGCCAGCGAGGCGACGACCGAGGACGTGCCCGACGAAGGCGAGGGCGACACGACCGGCGAGGACGCCGAGTCGACCGACTCGAGCACCGACGCGAGCGAAAGCGAGGCCGAGGCCGAGTCGGACACGATGACCGAGCCGGACCTGCCCGAGGATCTCGTCTGCGAGTTCGAGCCAAACGACGGCTTGGCGTTGATCGCCATCAACTCGAGCTTCGCAATCGACATCAACTGCCCCGCCGAGCTCAATCGCTTTGGCGCGATCGCCTCGGTCGATGGCGGTGCGCTGCGGATCAACACGTGCTCACCTGGCTGCTTCGAGTGCTCCGACGAGAGCTTCGAGCTCACGACCTTTCCGCTGGTATTGACCGAGCACGTGCCGGCGCAGCCGAGCAAGTGCCTCTATTTCGAGCTCAGCAACCCGGTGTTCAAGGACGGAACCGCGTGCCACTGGGGGGCCATGAGCGTATTTTCGGGCGACCCCGACAGCACGCCCTACGTCATCGCCACCAGCCACGCCTTCGGCCCCACTGCCAAGGGCGCGGACGTGCTCGGCGAGAAGATCCCGGCCTACGAAAAAGCCGGATCGTGCAATTGTGACTCAATCAATGCGGGCGACGATTGTTGCTACAATTCGCAGGATCCGCCCTCGTTCTTCACGTACCCGTGGAACGGCCAGCGCCTGTATCCGGGCGACGCTGGGGCGCTCCAATTGCAGTTTGCGCCCGAGTACAAATTCGAGATCTTTCAGGCGCAGCACATTCATTCGTGCGAGCGCCCCGACGCCGAGATCTCGTGGGCGGTCCGCGCTCTGCTCTAACCAGAGCAGCGGTTCACACGTAGGACTCGTCGTCCGCGACGTGCCACTCGCGGGTCACGTCCATCCACAGCGCCAAGCCAGCGTAGCGATCGAACTCGGCATATACGCGGGCGATCGCCCGATCATCCCCCTCGGGCAATCGATGTAGATCGGCCGCCCGCTTGCGCACCCAACTATCGAGCGCGAGATCATCGAAGCGCCCGAGCAAGCGCAGCGCCTGGCCTGCGGCGTAGGGGCCAAAGCCCGGCAGCGCGAGCAGGCGCTTGCGCAGCTCGGCGGTCGAGAGCGCAGGATCGTCGAAGTGCTCGGTGCACAGCTCGCCGCTCGCAAACCCTTCGGCCAGCGCGACACAGTGCGCGGCTCGATAGCCGACCCGCACCTCCTCGCGCCAGAAGCTCTCGTCCATGCCCGCGCAGCGACGGGCGCTGGGGAACGCGGGGACGCCAGCGGGGCCGCGGCGACCGAGCGCGGCGCAGGTGCGCTCGACCATCGACACGGTGTTGGCCCACGTGCAGTTGGTCGTGAACAGCAGCTTGAGCAGATCCTCGAACAGCGTCGGAGATCGTTGCAGCCGCCCAGCCCCGCGCTCGGGCACCCACCGCAGCCGCTCGAGCGTGGCGCAGCGCTGCCAAAAGGGCGCGAGGTCGAGCTGGAGGTTCAAGCTGGTCGCGATCGCGGTCCGGATCGCGGCGAGCTCGGCGAGGCCGAGCGCTTGGCGGGCTCGCGTGCGCACCCGCAGTCGAGCCGAGCCGACCGGCATCGGTGCCGCCGCTTCGAGCACGACATCGACCACCTGCCCGCGCGGCCACCCGAGCGCCGCGAGATCGATGACGGTGTGGAGCCGACCTTCGTCGCGGTGGTAACGATGGGGAGCGAGGGCGACCCAGCCATGCCCACGCAGGACCACATCGAGGTCGAAGGGCGCCGGCACGCGCAGATACGAGCGTTGCTCCTGGTGCATGGTGTCTCGATGATGCCGCAACATTCCTGACCGCGCGAAATCGTCAGCTCCCTCGCGCTGGATTCGACGCGTGGGGCGAGGGCGTGTCAATCTGTGCACATGGCTTTCGTCTCCCCCCGCTTGGTCCTGTCGCCCCTGATCATCCCATCTGTGCTGGCCCTGCTCGGCTGCCGCATGACCAACCCCGCGTTCGGCGATGACGGCGACGACGACGTCGCTGACGCGGGATCCGAGACCCGAGGCGGCGAGGCCGAAGCCGACACCAACGAGACCAGCGACACGCTCGGGAGCACCGACTCCGTCGATGGCTCCGAGGGCGTCGACAGCTCCGACTCCGTCGACGGGTCCGAGAGCGTCGACGGGTCCGAGAGCGTCGATGGCTCCGACACCGCCGACGCGACCGAGGAGGGCGAGACCGGCGTGACCGAGTGCGTCGACGGGCCTGGCGAGCCGCTGCTGCCGATCTACGGCGATCCGGAGGCGTTCGGAGGCAGCTGCCGCGAAACCATCGAGCCCCGCTTCCTCGCGGTCCTCGGAGTCAACGACGGCTTCGTGACCGCAAAAGAGTGCACGTTCATCAACTGCACCAGTTGCAGCATCGACACCTTCGAGGTCGGCGTGTACGGCCTCGCCGAGCTCGGCCCCTTCGTCCAGACGCTCTCGCAGAATATCGATGACCTGTGCCTCTCGGTCGAGGGCGGCAAGCTGCTCGGCGAGATCGACGGCGAGTGCCGCTACGAGTCGCTCTTGCTCGGCATGGCCAACGGGCCCTCGCTGGCGCTCGCGGTGCACAACCCGGGCCTGCTCGCCGCCAAGGCGGGCTTGCTGGTCGGCGCGGGACCGCAGGCGGGCGATCCAGTCGAGTCTTGTGGCTGCGCCGACTTCTTCGCCGACGGCGGTGAGTGCTGCGATCAGCTCGGCGTCCAGCAGGCCGACCTCGTCTCGCTGCACTTCGGTGGCCAGAGCACGCTGCCGGGCGAGACCAGCGTGATCACGCTCGTGGAGACCGAGTGGTACTTCCGGGTCGCGCAGGCCCACACGCCGGCCTGCAACGGCTTGATCAACGACGAGGACGTGCAGATGTCGTGGGGCATCGTCCGCAAGAACCTGCCGTGAAAACGAAAGCGGGAGGCCGATCGCCTCCCCCACTTCGCTTTGGCAGCCTCGAGCTACGCCAGCTCGGCCGCGACTTGATTGAGCACCCGCTGGAAGCGCTTGGCCGCGCCCGCGGGATCCGGCACCGAGCCCTCGGCCAGCGCGGCGAGATCGTGGAGGATCTCGATCCACTCGCCGAGCCGCGGATCCTCGGGCTTGTTCACGACCAGCTTGTTGGCCGCCTTGACGAAGGGGTGCTCGGGGTTGAGCTCGAGGATCCGGGGTGACGCGCTGAGCTTGGCGCCCGGCTGAGCCATCCGCAGGATCCGCTCCATGTTGCGGCTGAGCCCGCCCGCGGCGTCGACCAAGCACGAGGGCGACTCGGTCAGGCGCTTGCTGGCCTTGACCCCGCGGACCCGC
>CBFGLP010001122.1:0-4845 GCA_965649595.1 uncultured Myxococcales bacterium
CGCTGCGGCTCGAGCACAACTCGCAGTGCACGACCTGCACGGCCTGCAAGAAGAACGGCCCCGACATCGACCAGGAGAACAGCTACTGGAAGGACGTCGAGGAGCGGGCCAAGCGGATCGCCTACTACGCGTTCCCGGGCCTGGTCCTGGCCTTCTACACCTACTTCTGGCTGCGGACCGGCGACTGGGACTCGTACTTCGGCGGCGGCTGGACCCGGCAGGGCGTCACGCACGACCTGCTGTTCGGCTCGGGCCTGTTCTTCGCCGAGTGGCTGCCCGCGATCGTGGCCGCCCCGCTGAGCCTCGTCGCGTTCATGCTCGCGAGCTTCTGGATCTTCGTCGGCCTCGAGCGGGCGAGCGCGCGCGTGTGGCCCGACGAGCAGCTGCGCCGGCACCGGGTGTTCACGCTCGCCGCGTTCACGGCCTTCAACCTGTTCTACCTGTTCGCTGGCCAGCCGACCCTGCGCAAGCTGCCTTACGGCACCCACCTGATCGCGTTCGTTATCCCGCTGGTTGCGACCATGTTCTTGGTCAAGCGTTGGACTCGCTCGCGCAAGGACTTCGTCGAGGAGCGCTCGGCCAAGCAGCTGCTCAAGAAGTGGAAGTTCAAGGATCCGCCGCCCGACGATCCCGCCGGCGTGTTCGCCTACTTCAAGGCCAAGGAGGCCGCCGAGGAGCAGCAGCTGGCCGTCTACCGCGAGAGCGTGCGCGAGGTCTATGCCGACGAGGTAGTTACCAAGTCCGAGGTCCAGCTGCTCGAGCTGCTGCGCAGCCAGCTCGGCATCAGCGAAGGCCAGCACCGCAAGATCGTCGAGGAGCTGCACGCCGAGTCGCGCCGCGTGATCTCGGTCGAGCAGGAGCTGCAGCTGCAGGGCTACCGCGAGGCCCTGACCGCCGCGATGCTCAACAACGCCAGCGAGCAAGAGCTCCGTCGGCTGCGGCGCGAGTACAACATCGACAAGGACCTGCACGAGCAGATCGCGACCGAGCTGCGAGGCGAGCGGAGCCCGATGCTCGAGCGCGTGCGCGAGAGCCTCGAGCAGATCGCCGAGCTGCGCCGCGACTACCTGATCCCGCTCGCGCCGCTGCGGGCGTCCGGCGTGTTCGAGCTCTCGCTGTTCGTGCTCGAGCGCATGCAGGCCCGCGCGCTCGAGCGCGTGCTCGAGGCCCTGCCCTTGACGGTCACCCGCGGCAGCCCGACCGAGCAGGTCCGCAAGGCCGCGACCGCGCTCTCGCACGCCGACCCCGAGCGTCGCGAGCAGGCCCTGCGCGAGCTCGAGCCACACGTCGGTAAGGAGGTCTTCTCCGCCATCGAGGCCGTAATTCGCGAGCCGCGTCCCACAGGCGCCGGTGCTCCCGACGAGCGACTCTTCCACGCGGCGATCGAGCGCATGCTCGTCCACCGAGATCCCTACCTGCGCGCTGGTGCGATCCAGGGCATCGCTCACCTGCGGCTCTCGACGTTCGCCGACAAGCTCGCCGCCGCGCTGACCGACGAGGAGCCGTTCGTGCGCGAGACCCTGGTCTACGCCGCCCTGCGGGCGCCCGAGCTGCTCGACGCCAAGCGCCTCGACGTGCTCATGCGCGACGAGGATCCGCAGGTCCGTCGCGCCGCTCGCGAGGCCATCGAGGCGCTCGCCGAGCCCGAGCGCATCCGCGACGCCAACCCGATCCGGGTGGTCGAGGGCCGCACGTTGCCACCGATTCCAGACGACGCGTTCTCGGCCCTCGCGACCGTCGACAAGCTGCTCTTCCTCCGCTGCGTGCCCTTGTTCGAGCAGCTCGACCCCGAGGATCTGCACGAGATCTGTCGGATCGCCCGCGAGCGCACGGTCGCGGCGGAGGCGATGATCTGCAAGCAAGGCGACGCGACCGATGACCTCTACGTGCTGATCTCGGGCACCGCCGCGGTGACCGTCGCCAACGCGCGGACCAGCCTGGTCATAGACTCGCAAGCCGCCGAGTCGATCGCCCGCGAGCAAGAGGTCGCCACGCTCGGCCCGGGCGACGTGGTCGGCGAGCTCGCGGCGATCGATCAGAGCCCACGCAGCGCGAGCGTGCGGCCCAAGGCCGGGCCGGTGCGCATGCTCGAGCTGCGCGGCGAGGACTTTCGCAAGCGGGTCGTCCAGCGCAAGGACGTGGCGCCGAAGCTGATGGCGACGCTGTCGAAGCGGCTGCGCGAGACCCTGGCCAAGGTGCGCTGACTAGCAGATCAGAGCGGCAGCGCCGAGTCGGGCGTGGACTTGTACAGCTTCTTGTCCTTCAACGCCCGCGCCGCCGCGAACACCTCGGCCGGGCTCGCCAGCGAGCGCTCTGGCATTGCGCCTCGCAGGCTCGCGACCAAGGTCGGCGAATCCCAGCGCAAGAACGGGTTCGTCGCCTTCTCGGTCCCGATCGTCGAAGGCACCGTCGCCCGCCCCTCCTCGCGCCGTGCCCAGACCTCGCGGATCCGCTCGGCCAACGCTGCATTGTCCGGCTCGACCGACCAGGCAAATCGCAGGTTGTCCTGCGTGTATTCGTGCGCGCAGCAAACCAAGGTGGAGTCGTCGAGGCTCGCCAGCCGCTTCAAGCTCTCGTGCATCGCCTCCGGCGGCCCATCGAACAAGTACCCGCACCCGCCCGCGAACAAAGTGTCGCCACAAAACGCGAGGTCGCCGAACACGTAGGTCAGGTGCCCATTTTGGTGGCCCTCGGTCAGCCACACGCGCCCCTCGACCGCCCCGACCCGCACTCGATCGCCCTCCCCTACACCCTCTGTTAGCCCAGGGATGTCGGCCGCCCGATCACGATTGCCGATCACCCGCACGCCCTCGAGCTTGCCGAGCTGCGCCAGCTCGCGGTGGAGCCCGACGTGATCGGGGTGTGTGTGCGTGGTCAGGATCGTGCGCAGCTCCAGACCGTGGCGATCGAGGTAGGCCAGCAGCGGCGCCGCCTCGGGCCCGTCGATCACCGCGGCCTCGCCGGTCTGCTTGCACACCAGGACCCAGATGAAGTTGTCTTGCCACACCGGAATCTGGTGAACCTCGACAGCTCCGGCCATCGCCGAGAAGGGCAGCGTGGGGGTCGTGACGGTGTGTGGCATCGTTGGTCAGGATACCAGCTGCCGCCCCCGATGATGATGCCTATTCGCGTCAGTTCAGGTTCTTCATCGACACGATTGTCCATCAGTTGGCAGCACCGCTAATGACGCGACATCGCTGTCGCCGGACTCGGCCTCGTTCGATGGATCTCCAGCCTGCCCTTTCGAGCAACCGACCTGCGCGAGACCCCTGGAATACCTCAACAGGGAGGGAACCAACCATGGCGAACACGAACCAAGGTCAATCAGGTGGTCAGGGAGGCAAGTCCGGAGGCAAGCAGTCCGGCGGTGGCCAAGGCGGAGGCAAGTCCGGCGGTGGCCAAGGTGGAGGCAAGTCTGGCGGTGGCCAAGGCACCAGCCGGTCCGGGGGCTCGAGCCGCAGCGAAGACTAGCGGCTCGAGCTTCGAGCAACACGACGAGGATTCGCACTCCCGTTAACCCGAGGGCAGCTCCGGCTGCCCTCTTTTTTGGCGTGAGCTCGAGCAGGTCGAATTCAGGGGCCCGGGTCATCACTACGACCAGCTGCTCGAGTGACCGCGCCGCCGTCGCGCAGCTCCATCCAGAGCCGACCGAGCCAGTTGTCGCCGTACCACTTGCTCTCGCGCAGCGCCGCCCCCCAGAACAGCCCGGATCCACGCTGCCGGCCCGTGCAGTCCTCGACGATCGGCCGCGAGCGGGTCGCCGCCAATGCCTCGCGCACGTCGTCGTGCTGGTCGTATTTGAGCGCGAGCACCATCCGCATGTTGTCGAGGTCCAAGGTCGACATCGGCTCGATGACCATCTCGTCCACCTTGGCCTTGGCCACTGCCTTGGCCTGCATACTCGGACGGTTACCTACACGAGCGACACCAAACGCAGAACCGCCGCCCGAGCGAGCTCGGACGGCGGTCCTCGTACCAACAGCGGCTCAGTTCAGCTCGCGCTCGCCCGACTCTTCGGGCTCCTTCGGCCGGGCCTTGAACGAGAAGCTCAGCTCGTCCTTCTCGGCGTCGACGTCGACCTCGACCGAGCCGCCGCCCTCGAGCCGCCCGAACAGCAGCTCGTCGACCAGCGCGGTCTTGATCTTCTCGTCGATCACCCGCCCCATCGGACGCGCGCCGTAGCGCTGGTCGTAGCCCTTGCGCGAGATCCAGTCGCGGGCGGCGGTCGTCCAGGTCAGCCGAACCTCGCGTTCAGCTAGCTGGATCTCGAGCTCGCGCAGCAGCTTGTCCGCGACCTTGTCGATGATCGGCTTGGGCAGCTGGCCGAACGTGACGATCTTGTCGAGGCGGTTGCGGAACTCGGGCGAGAAGGTCCGCTCGAGCGCCTTGTTGGCCTCGGCGTTGATCGCCTGATCGGTGCCGAACCCGACCTTGCGCGCGGTCATCTCGAACGCGCCAGCGTTGCTGGTCATGATCAGGATGACGTTGCGAAAGTCGGTCTTCTTGCCGGTCGTGTCCGTCAACGTCGCGCTGTCCATCACCTGCAAGAGCACCGAGAAGATGTCCGGGTGGGCCTTCTCGATCTCGTCGAGCAGCACGACCGAGTGCGGGTTCTTGCTGACCGTGTCCGTCATCTGGCCGCCCTGGTCGAAGCCGACGTAGCCGGGCGGGGCGCCGATCAGGCGGCTGACGCTGTGCTTCTCCATGTACTCGGACATGTCGAAGCGCAGGAAGGGCATGCCGAGCAGGCGCGCGAGCTGCCGGGCGAGCTCGGTCTTGCCGACGCCGGTCGGGCCCGCGAACAGGAAGCAGCCGATCGGCTTGTCCGGCCGCGCGAGGCCAGCC
>CBFGLP010001123.1:0-8206 GCA_965649595.1 uncultured Myxococcales bacterium
GGTCGGCGTACTCGGGCCGCAGCAAGGCCTCGTAGGGGCCGAAGTAACCGATGTTGCTCGCCGGCCACAGCCGCACGCCGAGCTGCTTTGTGCGCCGGGCGAGCCGAGCGGCCAGCGGCATCAGCTCAATCATCTGCCAGGGCTGCAGCAGCAGCTCTGGGTGGTCGGCGGCGCGGCCCATCGCCACGGTGATCTGGATCTGCCAGCTATGGATCTCGAAGGGCGCGATCAACTCGAGCAGCGCCTCGATCTCGCGCAGGTTGACCCCGCACAGCTGGGTGTTGACCGAGCGCGGGAGCCCGGCCGCTTGCAGGTGCTCGAGCGCGCGCAGGGCCGCCGCGTGGCTGCCCTCGAGCGCGCGCAGGTGATCGTGAGTCGCGGCGAGACCGTCGATCGAGACCGACACGCTCTCGATGCCGGCGTCCTTGGCCATCTGCACCCGCTCGGCCGTCAGCGCCCGGCCGCCGGTGGTCATCGTGCATTGGATGCCGGCCTTGGTCAGCGCCGCGGCGATCAGGTGCCAGTCGTCGCGCAGGTAGGCCTCGCCGCCGATGATCGTCGCCTCCCTGACGCCGAGCTCGGCCATCTGCTCGACCAGATCGAGCGCCTCCGCGGTGGTCAGCTCGTCGGGCCGGGCTCGACCCGCTCGGCTACCGCAGTGGCGGCAGGCGAGATCGCAGCGCAAGGTGATCTCCCAGACCGCGTACACGGGCCGCACCGCGTCGCGGCTGCGCACGTCGGGCGCGAGCGGGAGGCGGATCCGCGAGCTCGATGCAGGCGCCTTGGGGGCTATGGGCAGGCGGTCGCGCGAGACCACGGGCGACTCGCTACTCCGGAGTCTCGGGCGGCCTCGGAGGGGCGCCGTACTTCTTGGCCGGCCGCGGGCCTCCGTACTTGAGCTTGGGCTCGGGGTCGGCCTCGGGGTCTGCGGACAGCGTGGTCGCGCCGTCGTCGGTTCCCCCGCTGGTCGTGGTTCCCGTGTCGGGGGCGCCGGTCGTCGCGTTGGTTTCGGGCTGCGGTTGCTCTTCGGGCTGCGGCTGCTCTGCGTTCGGCTCTTCCTTGGCCTCTTTCTTCGCTTCGTCCTTCTTGACGTCACCCTTGTCGGTCGGTGTCGTGCAGCCGATCAACGAGAGCCCGAGCAGCGCGATCGAGAGGCGCGTCGGTGCGGGTGTCGTCAGCCCGACGTAGCCACAAAAGGGGCAGTCGTGATCGCTGACGCGGACGTGCCGTCCACAGGCTGGGCAGGGCAGCAGGCGAGCCATGCCAGCGACACTAGCAGACTCGAGGGTGAGGGTGGGATTATGATCTGGTCATGAAGCGAGCGAGTCGACTCCGGATCGCGGGTGCCCTGCTAGTCGGCCTCGGCGTGGCCGCGCTGCCCGTATTCGCGGTCCCGCTCGCCGAGGCCTGCGGAGGCTTCTTTCGCGCCAAGACGATCGCACCGGAGGAGCGGCCCTCGCTGGCCCGCGAGAAGGTGCTGCTGATCCACGACACAAAGCGGGGCAAGCAGCACTTCATCCGCGAGGTGGCGTTCGAGCGAGCGACCGAGCCCTCCGGGCAAAGGGCCATCCATGTCAGCCTCCGGGCTGAGCCGTTCGGGTTCGTGGTGCCCACGCCGACTCGGCCCACGGTGGCCAAGGTCGACAAGACCCCCTTCACGCGGCTGCGCACGAGCTTCCCCTTCACTCGACCACCACCGATCGGGAGGGGCTCGGGTTTCGGCGGTCGGGGGCCTGGGGTCACGGTCCTCGAGGTCGAGAAGGTCGGCAGCTTCACCGCGTTCGTGCTCGCGGCGACTGACGCACGCGCGCTCTCGACCTGGCTCGAGGACAACGAGCTGGTCAGCAGCAAGGAGGCCGACGCCTGGCTCGCGCACTACGTCCGAATGGGCTTTTTCTACGTCGCGATGCGCTACGACCCCCCGAGCGCGCCAGCGGGGCCCGAGGCTGCTCCGAGCAAGTCGCTGACCGCCGAGACGATCCGCATCTCGTTCGACACGCCGATCCCCTATTACCCCTACTTCGAGCCCGAGGCGCCCGAGCTGGGTCCCGAAGGGCCGCGCCTGCTCGAGCTTTGGTACGTCGGCACGCAGGCGGTCGAGCCCGTCGCGCTGCAGGAGGTCGAGGGGACCCGTCAGTGGGTCCGCCCGCTCCGAGCGGGCGAGCTCTACGGCGACGCCCGACTGCAGCTCGAAGCCGCGCTCGAGCCGGAGATCGAGTCGTTGCTGCCCGAGGGCGAGCTGCTCTTGCAGGTCTTCCAGGACCAGAAGGTCTCCCGCTCCGGCTTTCAGGACGTGCTGTTCGCGTCGAAGCAGGCCCGCACACTCACACCCGAGCAGGTCGCCGCGCTCGAACCCTTGCTCGGGATCCTCGATCCCGCCCTGATCCCGGAGGCGAACTGATGCGCTCGCTTGGCCTCGCGCTGGTCATCACGCTCGCCGGCGTCGGTGCATGCACCAATGACGCGGCCACGGGCTCGGGCACGACGAAGTCGGGCGAGGCATCACCGAGCCCGACTCCCGAGCCGCCGCCGTCTGTCGAGCCGACTCTATCCGCCGACCCGACTCCGCCGGCCGACCCGACTCCACCGGCCGAGCCCCCGCTCGTGCTCGGTCCGTCGAGCTCGCCCGATACCGACACGCAGGCACGCCAGCAGGCGGTGCTCGCGTTGCTGACCGAGGGCAGCGCCACCAGGCTCGCCTTGAAGGACGCCGACCCGGACGAGCAATTCGACCCCGGGCTGGTCGAGGCCCTCCAGCCTCGCGCAGAGCTGGCGACCATCAAGCAAGAGACGCCCGAGGTCACGGGAGCGCTCGACAAGGACATCATCCGTCGGATCGTCCGCGCCCACATCAACGAGCTGACCAAGTGCTATCGCCAGCGCTTGCTCGACACCCCCACGCTCCACGGTCGCCTGGTCGTCGAGTTCGTCGTGACCGGGCAAGGCAAGGTCAGCGTCGCTAAGCTCGCCGAGACGACGCTCGAGGATCCGGAGCTGGCCAAGTGCGTGATCAGGGCTTGGAAGCGGTGGACCTTCCCCAAGCCGACCGACGGCGAATCGGTCTCGGTCTCCTACCCGCTCACGTTCTTTCCTTAGACCCGATCGCCCGCCGACCAACGCCGAACCACAGCGAGAGCCCCAGCTGGACCCCGACCACGGTCTGCTGATGCGAGCGCGTGTATTGATCGCTATCGGGGAGCGGGTAGTCCTCATCGATCCGCTGATGGGTCCAGTAGTGATTCACGTCGGCGGCGAGATCGATCGACAGCTGCGGAATGATGAACATGTGAACGCCGCCGCCACCACCGATCGTCGAGCTCAGGTAGTGGTCCACGAACATGAAGCTCTGGGCTGCGTCGGTCTCGACTGAGCGCCGACCTCCGACGCCGCCCTGCACGAACAGGTTGGGCCGGAACCGACCACCAGGGATGAACGCATACTCGACATAGGGACGTAGCGTGTAATCGAGCTCGCGCCAGACGGTGTCTGGCTGGATTGGCTGGCCATCGTCGAACCGCCTATTCGAGAAGCCGAGGGCCAGCTCGGCGCCCACGACGAGCCCGTCGGTGATGCCATAGCCGAGCCCCAGCCTGAAGCCAGGGGGAGTGAGGTTGAAGCCGAACGAGTCCACGGCCAGCTCGTTCTCGTCGGCGCCGTCCTCGAACCAATCCTCGTAGTGATTGAAGTACAACAGGTTGCCGCCGAGGTGCACGCGGATTTGACGGCGAAGGTCGAATGTGGGCGGCGGCGCGGCTTCGGGGTTCGAGTCGGGGCTACCGAGCGAGAGCGTGCCAACGAGCGCGAAGATGAGTGAGTGCATGGGTCCTCCTGTGGACTTCTAGCGCTCGCTGGCAGTGCAACCCGCGTGCCCGATTCAATGGGCATCGATCGTCTGCGCAGCCGTCGTTTGGCTCGCTCGGCTCCGTGGCGCTCGTCAATCTGGCAATCTGATTGGGTGGCCGAGGCCGTCCTGGCGAAGCGCATGGTTAGGGCCGGGTTCCCCGTCCCCGACGTCGTGGTAGGTTCTCGGCTGCAAGCCCGTGGCGCTCGCCCCGTTGAGCGACCTGAGACCGAGCCGACCAACGAGCTCGGGCGCGCTCAACCTGCGAGACGTCGTCGATGTGCGCCACTCGGAGCCCACTCACCATCCTTCTGCTCGGTTGGCTGCTCGCCTGCGCCCCCGAGCTCGCGGACTCGGCCAGCCCCGCGAGCGGCTGGCCCGACCTCGCGCATCCGAGCCAGGGTGCGTGGGATGGTCGGTCCGACGCTGCCGTCATCGTCGTGCTCGACGAGGCAGAACCTGGCGGCCGAGCGGGCGCTTGGGAGGTCGGCTCGGGCTGGTGGCGCTACTTGGTCCTGACCCGCGGCGTCCGACCCGGGCGGGTGATCATGGTCCGCAACGAACGAGCGACGGCCAAACGGATCCTCCGCTCGATCGAGATCGCCAAGCGCGAGTCCAGCGAGGGTGCGCTGTTGTGGTTCGTGTTCATCGGCCCGGGCGAGTCGCCGAGCGAGGGTGGTGGCGGGCGCCTGCTGACTCACGAAGGCGTCGTCGAGCTTGCCGAGATCCGCGAGATGCTGACGGTCGGCTACCACGAGAGCGCGTTTATGTTGGTCGACGCCTGCACCGAGCAGCCCTCCCCAGGCTGGCGCTCGGGCGTGCCCGCGGTTGCGATGGACTCGAAGCTCGCGCTTCGCGAGCTCGCGCGGCGACGTCGACAAATGCAGGATACTGGTGGCGAGGCCGAGCACGCGCAGGAACCGGGCTCGAGCAGCGGCGCTGGCCTGGGCGGCCTCGCGGCGGCGCTCGCCGCCGAAGGTCAAGCCAGTCTCGCGAAATTGTTCAAGACCCCGCGCAACACGTTCTTGCTGACGTCGGGGACTGGCCCGCATTGTCAGACCGAGCTAGCTGGACGTAGCTGGCCCGCGCTCGCCTGGGGTGCGCTCGGCGGCTTGCAGGGCTGGGCCGAGCGCAGCGGCGATGGCTGGGTCAGCGCGACCGAGCTATCGAGCTACGCGCAGCGACTGATTCGCGAGTCGAATCGGTCATCTACGTTCGCAGACCAATCTCCAATCACAGATCCGGTTGCGACGCTCGAGGCCGCAGGCGTGGACCTGCTGCTCACTCACTTGATCTCCCCCGAGCCGGATCCCCTGCTCGCTTCGAATCGGCCGAACGCGAGCGTGCCCGAGCTCCCCGCCGAGGGGCATGAGCTCGAGCGCTCGATCGAAGACGTGGTCTTCGTGCCTCCCGGTCGCTTCCTGATGGGCTGCGATAAAGAGCGTGATCCCCTCTGCGAGACCGACGAATTCCCGCGCCACTGGGTCGAGCTCGGGGGCTTCGCCATCGATCGGCACGAGGTCACGTTCGGTGACTACCGCGAGTGCGTCGAGGCGGGTCTGTGCAGTGGGCCGTTCTTGCGCTCGTGCTGGGTGTGGACGGGCCCCGATGATGGCTTGGTGTGGGGCGCCGAGATCCCCGAGCAGATGCTCGCCGACGATCACCCGGTCGTGTGCGTGAGCTGGGCCGAAGCCGCGACATACTGCAACGCGGTGGGCAAGCGCCTGCCGACCGAGGCTGAGTGGGAGCGCGCCGCTCGGGGGCTCGACGGACGCATCTTTCCGTGGGGTGACGACGAGCCCGACTGCGCGCGGGCGGTCGTCGACGGCTGCACCGAGTTCACGCAACCGGTCGGCAGCAAGCCGACTGGCGCGAGCCCGGTCGGTGCATTGGACATGGCTGGGAACGTGTCCGAGTGGGTGTTCGATTGGTGGGGCAAGCGCAGCTATCGAGAGTCGCAGGAGTCGAATCCAACCGGACCGCTTCGCGGAGAGGTCCGCGCGATTCGAGGCGGCAGCTTCTATACGGGTCTCTCGGATTCGCGGGCTAGCTATCGCTATGGGCTGGATCCCCTCGCCCGCACCAGCCTGGTCGGATTTCGCTGCGCGCGTTGATTCGCTGATCGCGCGCAGTGTAGGGTTCTCGTCGGTGGCGACACTGAGCTCGTTGCTCAGGCCCACCATGGATCACGATCTCGCCACCCCAGAGCCCTCCGCATCACCGTGGAGCCCCGCGCGCCGGCTCGCGTTTCGCTTCGCCGCCGTCTACTTCCTCTTCTACTCGATCTACCACCTCCCCTCGGCGCTGGGGATCGTGCCGGAGCTCCTGTACTACCACGAGCTGTGGAACGCCGCCGTGCCGTGGGTCGGCGAGCACGTGCTCGGGATCGACTACGAGATCCCGCTCGCCCCGACCGGCAGCGGCGACAGCACGGCAGACTTTGTCAGGTTGTTCATGATGTCGACGCTAGCGCTGATTGTGTCCGCGGCGTGGAGCCTGGTCGACCGCACCCGAACAAGCCATCCGCGCTTCGCCGCCTGGCTGACCGTAGGCGCTCGCTACTGGCTCGGCGCCTATATGGTCACCTACGGCTTCTATAAATTGTTCAAGCTGCAGTTCCCGTTCCCCGACGTCGTGCGGCTCGCCACCCCTTACGGCGAGTCTTCCCCGATGGGGCTGGCCTGGACCTTCATGGGTTACTCGACCACGTACAACGTCTTCACCGGCGGGGTCGAGGTGCTCGGCGGCATGCTGCTGGTTTGGCGGCGCACGACCACGCTCGGCGCGTTGATCTGCGCCGGCGCGATGGCCAACATCGTCGCGCTCAACTTTGGCTACGACATCGGCGTCAAGCTGTTCTCGACCCACCTGTTGCTAGTCGCGCTGCTGCTCGCCAGCCAAGACGCTCGGCGCCTGATCGACGTGCTGCTGCTCGGCCGAGCCGCTCCCGCGCGCGACGTCCCGCCCCTGCTCACGAGCCCGCGGGGCCGCAAGCTTCGCCTCATCGGCAAGGGGTTCTTCATCACCCTGCTGCTCGGTGGTCTGACGACCGAGATGCTGGTCCTCGGCCAGCAGTACAGCGACTCCGCGCCAACCCCCCCGCTCTACGGCCTCTACGAGGTCAGCGAGCACGAGCGCAAAGGTGACTCGAGCTCGGCGACCAGCGAGCGCTCGCGTTGGCGACTGGTGGCGATTGGTCGCTACGGGCAGCTCGTCGTGCATCCGCTGTTCGGCCAGAGCGTCATCTATCGCGTGCAGGTCGACGGCGAAGCCGGGACCATCGCGCTGACCTCCGAGGCCGAGTCAAACGATACGCTGCAATTCCAAGAGCCCGAGCCGGGCGTGGTGGTGCTCGAGGGCAGCATCGACGGGGTCGAGCACCGGGCCACGCTGCGGCGCGTCGACGAGCAGGAGTACCTGCTCGTGAAATGGGGCTTTCGCTGGATCCAAGAGCGCCCGTTCAATCGCTAGACCGTCCGCAGCAGCGAGCTGCGGATCGGTCCGGTCGCGTGCAGCTTGGCCGCCGCCAGCGCGACGTTGGCAGCGATCCGGCAAAACACCTGCGCGTGCTCGCCATCCGGATCGGCGTTGACGATCGGGTTGCCCAGCTCGCCGCCGGTGCTCACGCGAGTGTCGAGCGGCAGCTGCCCGAGCAGCTCGACGCTGATCTCCTCGCTCAGCTGCTTGCCGCCGCCGCTCGCGAACACGTGATCGATGTGCCCGCAGGCCGGGCAGCGGTAGTAGCTCATGTTCTCGACCACCCCGAGGACCGGGATCTCGAGCTTGCGGAACAGGTCGATCGCCTTGCGAACGTCGAGCAGCGCGACCTCTTGCGGGGTCGTCACGATCACGCCGCCGGTGATCGGCAGCAGCTGCCCGAGCGAGAGCTGAGCGTCGCCGGTGCCCGGCGGGAGATCGATGATCAGGTAGTCGAGCTCGCCCCACTCGACGTCCTCGAGGAACTGCTGGAGCAGCTTGTGGATCATCGGTCCGCGCCAGGCCACCGCCTTGCCGGACTCGATGAAGAAGTCGACCGACATGACCGGCATGCCGCGATGGATCGCGGGGAGGATCCGCTCGCCGTCGGTGCTGCGGTCACACGCGCGCGAGGGCGCGCCGAGCATCTTGGGCACGCTCGGCCCGAAGATGTCGGCGTCGAGCAGGCCGGCCTTGGCCCCGAGCCGCTGCAGCGCCATCGCGAGGTTGACCGACACCGTGCTCTTGCCGACGCCGCCCCTGCCGACCGTGAAGAACGTGATCGCGGTCGCGGCCGGCAAGGGTGGCGTCGGTAAGAGCACGGTGTCGGTCAACCTCGCGATGGCGCTGCAGCGGCTCGGGGCCAAGGCCGGCCTGCTCGACGCCGAC
>CBFGLP010001124.1:0-8733 GCA_965649595.1 uncultured Myxococcales bacterium
GTGCGACGACGGCAACGACGCGACGACCGACGCCTGCATCCCGGTGTTCTGCGCGCTGGCGGTGTGCGGTGACGGCCACGTGCAAGCGGGCGTCGAGGAGTGCGACGACGGCAACGAGGTCGCCGACGACGGCTGCAACAACCAGTGCGAGGCCGCCTGATCGGTCAAGGCTCGAACAGCCCGACGCCGAACAGCTCGTCATCATCGGTCCATAGCCGCGCCCGCCGAAGCCCTGCTCGGCGGGTCAGCTCGAGCATCCGCAGCTCCGTGTACTTGTGCGAGTGCTCGGTCAGGATCGCCTCGCCGCTGGCCAACTCGAACTCGTGGCCGGCCGCGTGGACCCGCTGATCACGAGCGCTGCGCAGGCGCATCTCGATCCGCGCGGCGTCGGGCTCCCAGCTGGCCTCGTGCGCGAAGCTGTCGAGCTCGAAGTCGCCACCGAGCTCGCGGTTGATCCGCGCGAGCAGGTTGCGATTGAACGCCGCGGTCACGCCGGCCGCGTCGTCGTAGGCGCGCACGAGCACGCCGGGATCCTTGACCCGATCGAAGCCGAGCAAGAGCGCTCCCGGTCCACGGCCCTCCCCTGCCACGAGCAGCTCGGCGATCGCCTGCAGCAACGCCCGCGCCTGCGGACCAGCAAAATTGCCGATCGTCGAGCCCGGGAAGTACACGACCACGCGCGCGACCGGCTGGCGCGGCCAGGGGATCGCAACCCCAGCGCAGAAGTCGGCGGCGACCGGCAGCACCTCGAGGTTGGGAAAGTCCGCGCGCAGCAGCGTGGCGCTGTGCTCGAGGTGCTCGTGGGAGATATCGATCGGCACGTAGCCTGCCGGACGCTCGAGCGCGTCGAGCAAGAGTCGGGTCTTGATGCTGCTGCCGCTGCCCAGCTCGATCACCAACGCGCCAGGGCCGATCGCCCGGGCCATCGCTCGCACGTGCTTGCGCATCAACGCGAGCTCGGTACGGGTCGGGTAGTACTCGGGCAGCTCGGTGATCTGGTCGAAGAGCCGCGAGCCCTCGGCGTCGTAGAAGTACTTGCAGGGCAGCGTCTTGGCCGCGCCGCGCAGGCCGAGGATCACGTCGTCTGCGAAGCTGCGCTGCTCGGACGCCGACACGATCGCGGGCAACCACGCCCCACTTGGCCGGTCATGAGCTGGGAGCGCGAACGCCTCGGTCGCGGGGTCGAGGCGGGTACGGGCAGGCCCTTGCCTGGTCATGGGCTGCCCTTCGTCGGTCCGGGCCCGAGCGTTTCAGAGGCGGGGAATTGTCTTCGTCCGGCTCACTTGGCGCGCCTGACGGGCGCAGCCAGATCGACGAGGTCGATCGCGTAGCCCTCGGCGTTGGGCTGGATGTCGATCGACCAGCGGGGGCCCCCGCCGGCCTCGAGCCCGAGCAGCGTGCTCATGTCAGGCTCCGCCTGCATGAGCGTGCGCAGCGTGGTCGGCTCGGCGGCGACCATGGCGGCGAACAGCTGCTCTTTGGTGTCGGCTCCGCTCGGCGCCTTCGCGGTCTCGTCGAGCCAGCGGGCCAGCTCGTCGGGCGCCCGCGGTCCGACCACGATCACCCCTCCGCCCGCGCGCTCGGACCACGCCATTGCGACGTTGAGCTTGCGCTCGGCGTCGACCAGTGAGCGCAGCTCGGACGGTACGGTGCCGAGCGCGTCGTGCAGCACGACCACGTCGATGCTCTGGCCGTCGCCGGTCGCGACGTTGCGACGCAGGGTCACGCGCGGGATCTCGGACACGAAGTTGCGCGCGAGCTTGATGTTGTCGACGACGGTCTGCAGCAGCCGCAGCGCCGCGACCTTGGCCTTCTCGGGATCGTCGGCGCCGTAGGCCAAGCGCACGTGGCCCGAGGGACCGAGCGCGACGAGCAGCCGTCCATCCCAGCTGCGCAGCGTGGTGTTGAGCTTCTTGGCCAGGTCCTCGCCGATGCCCCGCATCAAGAAGGGCAGCTCGGCGACCTGGGCGTTGACCTCGGCGATCACCTGCTTGACGGTCTGCTCGTGCTCGGCGTAGCGCGAGCTGGCTCCGAGCGCGACGCCAGGGCCGTGCAGCAACCCGCTCATCGTGCCTGCGGCGATCGGGATCTCGGCCAGCGGATCCGCGCCCTGGGTCATGACCACGTCGACGTGCAGGCGCGCGAGGTCCCCTTCGCCGCGCACCCGAGTCACCGGCACGTCGATCGGCAGCGGCAGCGCCGAGGGATCGAGCGTGAAGAACACCGGCTGCTTGCCGTAGGCCTCGTCGAGGTTGCGGGCGGTGACCAGCCCGCGCTCGCTGTTGGCCAGCACCAACGCGCCGCCGTCCTGCTCGTCGATCCACGCCAACCAGGCCTTGGCCCGGCCCGCGCGCGGTGGCGGCTCACCTTCGGCCAGGGGCGGTCGGGGCAGCGCGACCGCCCCGAACTCACCGACCTTGTCGAGCTTGGCGAGGGCTGCCTGCAGGCCCGTGCGCTGGTCTGCGCTGATCGACAGGCGAATGACCTCCTCTTCGTCGAGCACCACGTTGGCGAACGGGGCGTCGAGATCGATCGCGGCGGAGATCAGCTCGGCGAGCTCGGTCGTCGTGGTCGCGGCGAGCAGCTCGCGGCCGGCCGCGCGGGCATCGACCGCGACCGGGCTGTAGGGCTCGAGCCGCGCGATCGCTTGGCTGGGGCTGGCGATCCATGCAGCCGCGCGCGGATCGGCGGGGAGCGGCAGCGGCTCGGGCAGCCGGATCTGGACGGTCGTCTCGGGCTTGTCGTCGACCGGGCGCTTGCCGTCGGGGCTCTTGGGATGGCGGCAGGCGGTGCTCGAGAGCGCGAGCAGGGCGACCAGCGGGATTGCGCGAGAGAGCAAGCGTCGTCGCATCGTCGCGGACCCTAGCAGCCCCTCTGCGCCCGCGCACGTGCGGGCGCGCGTGGGTTTGCACGAGCGATCAGAGCCACGCCAGAATGAATAGGCCGAAGGTCGCCAGCAGCCCGATCGCCCACACCGTCGAGCGCAGGTAATCGGCGTTGGCGAGGTAGGCGACCGTGTAGATGATCCGTGCCACGACATAGGTGAGCGCGAGCACCGACGCGCGGCGTGGATCGGCTCCGGCTTGCTCGGCCACCAGCACCGCCGCCGCGAACGGGGCGAAGCCTTCGAACGCGTTCTGATGAGCCGCGACCGCCCGGGCCCCGAGACCTTCGAGCTGGGCCTGCTGCTTGCGGGGGTGCTTGTTGTCGTAGGCCGTGCCGCTGCGCTTGATCGCGACGACCACGGCGACGCGAGGGATCCAGATCAACAAGAACGCGATGAACACACACACGAGCGGAGTGGTCATGCCTCGCTTGTCGCCGAGCGCGGCCGAGCTTGGCAAGCGCTCAGCCGCGCTCGGCCACCACCCGCCGCCAGACCGCGGCGGCCTGCAACGCGAGCGGGTCGAAGTGCACGACCACGCGCGCGAGCGGTCCGACCCCGGCGACCTCGGCCTGGACCCACGCGCGCTCGTCTCCGAGCACCGCCGCGCCCTCGTGCAGGCGCGAGCACACGCGCAGGCCCGGGCCGCTGGTCGCCGCGCGGGCGAGGTTCTCGATCACGTCGCCGATCCCCGCCGCTCCGCTGCTCGCGTTGGTCTGCACGATTAGCTCGATCCGTGCGCCGGCCTGCGGCCCGCGGGCGAGGCTGAGCCCGAGCCGGCCAGCCACGCTCGGCAGCCGGGCCGCGAACGTCCGCGCGAGCGCTCGTCCGTCGAGCTCCTCGATCCCGCCGCGGGCCGAGCGATCGAGCAGCACGTCGACCAACAACCAGCGCAGGCCGGGCCCCCGCTCGAGCGCGTCGATCAGCGCGTGGCAAGCCAGCAGCGGCGGAGGGTCGAACGCGATCGGCCGAGCCCCCGCTCGAGCCCAGCGCACGCCCGCCTCGTCGACCTCGATCACCGACTCGAGCTCGTCGCGGCGACGCAGCACGATCATCTGGTCCGCGATCGAGAGCTGGGTGTCGGTGAGCACGTCGACGGCGTGGCTGCGACCCGCGAGCGTGCAGGCGTGCTCGAGCTCCCGCGCGCGTGCGTGGGGATCGAGCTCGTCCGCGTACGCCCACGCGAGCGCGGGCAGCCCTCGCTCGACGCCGCCGCGACGCAGCCATGCGAGCACCAGCGCAGCGGCTCCTGCTCCACTGCCGACGATCCCGATCGTGTCTCGCTCTCGTGTCTGCATGTCGGGCGCGAGGGTGCCACAGCAGCGCGATCAGCTCGATCATGTGTCGCGGGCATCCGCGGCCATCCTCCCGTGTGGGGAGCAATGCCGCAGCTCGGGCGCCGGTTTGGCGATCTCCGCATGCGTACGCAAGCCACGATCATGCGGGTACGACACGCGCACACTGGCAAGCGATCCATCCAGCCCGCGACACGCGTTGGCCACTCTCGATGACGTCGATGGACACGACGCGGCGAAGGGTGCACGACGGTCTGGCCATGCACGAGCCCGACCCACGACTCGACTACCCGGCGACCCGACGCAACGCCGAGCCGATCCTCGCCGTCCTTCGCGACGAGCTGCGCGGCGACGAGCGAGTGCTCGAGATCGGTAGCGGTAGTGGCCAACACGCTGCTTGCTTCGCGGCGGCGATGCCCGGCCTGCGTTGGCAGCCGAGCGACGTCGACGAGCAGCTCTTCGCTAGCATCCGCGCGTGGACGAGCGAGCTGGGCAACGTCGCCGAGCCGATCGTGCTCGATGCCTCACAGCCCTTCGAGCGATGGTTCGCAGCGCGCGACGAGTCGTCCGAGCTCGGCCCGTGTGGAGCCCATGAGTACGACGCGATCTTCAGCGCGAACGTACTGCACATTGCACCCTGGTCAGTTTGTGTCGGTCTGCTCGAAGGAGCGGCGATCGGTCTTCGGACCAGTGTGTCGTGCGTGATCCTCTACGGCCCCTTCATGCGAGCGGGACGACACACTGCGCCAAGCAACGAGGCGTTCGATCGCAGCCTGCGGGCCCGCGATCCTCGTTGGGGCGTCCGCGACTTGGACGAGATCGTGCGCGAAGCCCAAGCACGCGATCTCGAGCTGGCACGCGTTGTCGAAATGCCGGCCAACAACCTGTGCGTGGTGCTCCGCCGCTGAGCCGCGCACCCTCGACGGCACCCATGAAGTAGATGATCGGACGTGGCGATCCGACACGTGTGACGGGCCTTCTGTCACGCTGGTCGATCGACCGATCTGTGGAGCCGCAAAAGATCCAGTAAGACGCGACGCGAAGGATCGCGAGTCGCAGTGGCCACACTCGTTGCACCCTCGAAGCGAGCCCACTCTCGGACCCCTCCCACATGTGGGCCCACGCACACCCGCTAACAACCTAGTTTTCCTGCCTTCTGGGTGAAAGAAATCCTTACGGATGCTGTTGGCATACCGCCTGCACAACCGCAGTGCGTCACCGAGACCCAACCGCCGATTGAGGGAGACGACCATGTTTCACCGCCAAGCCCAGCAGCTCCAGTTCATCCACCAGTTTGTCGACGCCGTGACGGTGCGTCCCTTCCTCGACGACCTGCGTCGAATCAAGCGAGCTGCGTCCGTGTTCCGCTCGCTGCCGCGCGTCATCCAGGATCAGGAAGAGGCCGCCAACTCGAGCACCGAAGCCGCCTGATCGCGCTGTGTTGGCGATCTCGGGCAAACGGCCCCACGCGATTCATCGCGTGGGGTTTTGCGTTTCAGTGGGCTGACCGAGTTGTCTATTGGTCGACCGCTCGTTCATTGCCGAGCGCTTCATCGATCGCCTGGACGAGCTGGACGAGCGCGCTGGGCAGCTCGTCCCCCGCGGCCCCGGTTGGGCCGAGGTCATTGATCACCGCGACGATCGTGCCATCGCGATCCAGCACGAACACCGTCGGAAAGATCGCGACCGAGAGTCGAGCCGCGAGCGCGCCAGCGGGATCCCATGCGCCGATCAGACCGGCCGGCAGCTCGAGCAACGCTCGATCCTCGGGCTCCGACGCGACCACGATCACGGCCAGCTCCGGGTGTCGCTGCAGCAGCTCGGCATAGATCGCGTGAGTCTCCTTCCAGCCTGGCTCCCAGCTAGCCGAGATCTCGACCACGACCGGACGCCCGCGCAGGCTCGCGAGCTCGAGCGCTCCTCCACCGACGAGGGGGATTGTCGCGTCGAGCGTCTCCCCAGCGCTGCGGTTGGCAGGCTCGGCCGGGATCAAGACCTCTGGCGCTGGTTCCTCGACCAGCTCCGGCTCAGGCTCGGGCTCGACGGTGGCCTCGCTCGGCTTCGGTCGGCACCCGAACGCGACCGAGCTCAACGCCAGCGAGATCGACAGGGTGATCAGTGAGCCGCGTGGCTCAGCCTTGCGCGTCGGCATCACCTAGACCTTCGTGGACCGTGTCGACCAAGAGCTTGGCGTAGTCGGGATCGGTGAAGCGGGAGATGCCGTGCCCGAGGTTGAAGATGTGGGCACGCGCGCGTCGACCCATGAGCAAGGTCTTGCGGACGCGCTCGCGGATCAGCTCGGGCGGACCGAAGAGCAGGGCCGGATCGAGGTTGCCTTGCACGATCCGATCGGCCCCGAGCACCTTGATCGCCTGGTCGAGCTCGATCGTCCAGTCGATCCCCAACACGTCCGCGGACGCGGCCGCGGTCAGCCCGAGCAGGTTGGCGTTGCCCCGCGCGAACAGGATCACCGGCACGCGCCGCGAGTGGGCCTTCACTCGCTGGACCAAGTGCGAGGTGTAGGGCAGCGCGTAGGTGGCGTAGTCGTGCGGCGAGAGGGCGCCAGCCCAGCTGTCGAAGATCTGCACCGCGTCGACGCCCGCGTCGATCTGGCCGATCAGGTAGCCCGCGAGCAGCTCGGTCATCTGCTCCATCAAGCCGCGATAGAGGCTGGGCTCGCAGTAGATCAGCCGCTTGATCGCGTGGAATTCCCGGCTGGTGCCGCCCTCGATCAGGTAGCTCGCGGTGGTGAAGGGCGCCCCACAAAAGCCGATCAGCGGGACCCGATCGGCGAGCGCCCGCTTGCACGCTCGCACCGCGTCCATCACATAGCTCAGCTCGTCGACAGGATCTCCCCAGCGCAGCGCCTCGATGTCGGCGGCCGTCCGGACCGGGTTGCTGATCACCGGCGAGGGCTCGAAGGTGACCTCGACACCCATCGCGTCGAACACCACCAAGATGTCCGAGAACAAGATCGCCGCGTCGACGCCGAGACGATCGATCGGTTGGACCGTGACCTCGGCAGCCAGCTCGGGGGTGCGGCACAGCTCGAGGAACGAGACCTTGGCCCGGACCGCCCGATATTCGGGCAGGTAACGGCCTGCTTGGCGCATCAACCAAACCGGCGTTTGGGCGGGCCGCTTGCCGAGACAGGCGTCGAGGAAACTCGTGTTGATGAGCGGCATGCGGGGCGCGGACTATACCAGGGCGATAGGATCGTGCTCGGGTGGGAGCGCTGCCCTATCGCGCCCAGATCACTGTTCGGCGAGCCCGCACGAGCTGACGAGCGGCCCGGCCGCGCACCCGAGACGGCGATTCCCGGGCTTCGAGGGCCATCCGATCTCGCGTGGAGCTGGATGCATCGGCGCCGACCCAATACGCCACTGATCTTTAGGACGCTCGGGACACGTCTGCTGAAGCACCGGGGGATCCCTCGGAGGTCACCTGGGGCCCGGGGCACACGGAGCGATCCTCGGGCCGCTCTGATGACCCATCGCCCACCAGACACGGTACCATCGAAGACGACCCGGCTCCGATGGCCCCGGCATGGACTTGACGATCCCCGAAGAAACGCTCTCCGACGACGCGCCGCCGATCGGTCGCGGTCCGGCGCACGCCTGGCTGATCTATATCGGATCGAGCGAGAACGACTTCAGCGAGGCCGGACGGGTGTGGTCGCTCGACGGCGTCGCCAAGGTCCGGTTCGGCCGAGTCAGCGGAGCCGACATCCGAGACGAGCGCGACAACGAGGAGCTGACCATCCGAATCCCGCTCGGCTGGGTCAGCGGCCGCCACACGGAGCTCCGCATCGTTCGCTCTGCTGGCGGCCTCGAGTTCGATCTTTGCGATCTCGACAGCCGCAACGGCACGCACATCGAGCGCCAAGCGATCCCCGGCATGGCTCGCCTGCTGCCCGGCCAGGTGTTCGAGGTCGGCCGCTCGTTCTGGATGATCCGCGAGGTCATGCAGCAGGACCTGCCGGCCGAACCGGTCAAGGCCCTCGACCCCTCGGGCACCTCCAACCCGAGCCTCTGCGCGATCCAACGCACCTTGCTGCGCCTCGCCGAGAGCGACGTGACCCTGCTGCTGCGCGGTGAGACGGGCACCGGCAAGGAGGTCACCGCCCGCGCGGTCCATCGGCTGAGCAAGCGCAAGGGCCCCTTCGTGGCCACCAACTTGGCCGCGCTCTCGGACGAGCGGGTCGACGCGATCTTGTTCGGCTACCGTCGCGGCGCGCTGGCGGGCGCCGAGGAAGATCGCCCAGGCATCTTCGAGCAAGCCGACGGCGGCACGCTCTTCCTCGACGAGCTCGGCGAGCTCTCGCCCTCGACCCAGGCCAAGCTGCACGCCGCGCTGGCCGAGGGTCGGGTCATGCGGGTCGGTGACGAGCAGTCGCGCAAGTTCGACGTGCGGGTGATCTGCTCCACGCTGCATGACATCCGCGCGCTGGTCGAAGCCGGCAAGTTCCGCCCCGATCTCTACTCGCGCCTCGCAGGCTTCCACGCGACCTTGCCTCCGCTGCGACGGCGTCGCGAGGATCTCGGCGTGCTGACC
>CBFGLP010001125.1:0-3049 GCA_965649595.1 uncultured Myxococcales bacterium
GGTCTCGCTGACGGCCGCCGACGGCTGCATCACCGGCCTGCTCGGCCCCAACGGCGCGGGCAAGACCACCACGCTGCGCATGCTCTACGGCCTGATGAAGCCGGATCGTGGGAGCGTGAAGATCGATGGCGTCGATCCCCGCCAGGATCCCTTGGCCGCGCAGGCCCGCGTCGGCGTGCTGCCGGACGCGCGCGGCCTCTACCCGCGGCTGACCGCCCGCGAGCACATCCGCTACTTCGCCAACCTCCATGGCCTGCGCGGCGTCGATCTCGAGCTGCAGATCGCCACGTTGATCCAGCGCCTCGACATGGTCGGGATCGCCGATCGCCGCACGCAGGGCTTCTCGCAGGGCGAGCGCATGAAGGTCGCGCTCGCGCGCGCGCTCGTGCATCAGCCCAACAACGTGCTGCTCGACGAGCCGACCAACGGGCTCGACGTGATGAGCACCCGGGCGATGCGCCGGCTGATCCGCGAGCTGCGGGACGAGGGTCGCTGCGTGCTGTTCTCGAGCCACATCATGCAAGAGGTCTCGGCGCTGTGCGACACGATCGTGATCGTCGGCCAGGGCCGAGTGCTCGCGCGTGGGACCGCCGACGAGCTGCGCGAGCAGGCCGGCTGCCGCGATCTCGAGGACGCGTTCGTCAAGCTCAGCGGCGTCGCGGGCCGCGAGGATCTCGGGGGATCGCCGGAGCGCGAAGCGGAGGTGCAGGCATGAGGGTGTGGTTGATGGCGATGCTGGTCGTGCTGCGCAAGGAGCTGCTCGATGGTGTCCGCGATCGCCGGGCGCTGTTCTCGGCCCTGCTCTACCCGCTGATCGGCCCGCTCTTGTCCGGGTTCTTGTTCGGCTTCATCGCCGACAAGCAGCGCGAGGCCGCCGACGTCCCGATCCCGATCGCCGGGGCCGAGCACGCGCCCGAGCTGGTCGACTGGCTACGCATGCACGGCGCGAGCGTGGTCGAAGCCCCCGAAGACCCCCAGCAGGCGGTCCGCTCCGGCGAGGTCGCGTTCGTGCTCGACGTGCCCGAGAGCTTCGGCGAGCGGCTGGCCAGCGCCGAGCCGCTCGAGTTGATGCTGATCGTCGACGGCTCGCGCAACGACAGTCGGGCCGCGATCTCCCACGTACAAAAGCAGCTCGATCGGTTCGGCATGGAGCTGGCGGGCCAGCGCCTGATCGCGCGGGGGCTCGATCCCGTGCTGCTCAAGCCGATGGTCGTCAAGGAGGTCGAGGTCGCCAGCGAGGCTCAGCTCGCGACCTCGCTGTTCAGCTTCGTCCCGCTGTTCGTGCTGCTCGCGACCTTCGTCGGCGGCATGCAGCTGGCGATCGACACGACCGCGGGCGAGCGCGAGCGCGGCTCGCTCGAGCCGCTGCTGCTCAACCCGGTCCCGCGCTCGGCGATCGTGGTCGGAAAGTGGCTGACCACCGTCGTGTTCGCGCTCGGCTGCGTGATCCTGACCCTGCTCTCTTGCCTCGCCGTGCTCGAGTACACGCCCGTGCGCGAGCTCGGCCTGCAGCTCGCGTCGGGGCCCGGCGTGGTGCTCACGATCTTGCTAGCGACGATCCCGATGGCGCTGCTCGCCTCGGCCTTGCAGGTGCTGGTCGCCAGCTTCGCGCGCTCGTTCAAGGAGGCGCAGACCTACATCTCGCTCTTGATGTTCGTGCCGATGCTGCCGGCCTTCGCGAGCATGACTGGGGGCCTCGGCGAGTCGCTGTGGGCGACCGCCGTGCCGGTGCTCGGCCAGCACATGCTGGTCGAGCAGGCGTTCGGAGGCGAGCAACCGAGCGTGCTCGCGTTCGTGCTCTCCGGTGGGATCGCGCTGCTGCTCGCCGGCACCGGCGTGATCGCCAGCACGATGCTGTTCCGCCGCGAGTCGATGATCTTCGGGCGTTAGCGAGCCGCCTCAGCGGCCCGTCACGCCGATCCGAACTTGATGATTGGGCCGCCGTCGTCGAGTCGCTCCCATCCACGTGCGCGGTCGTGGTGGAGGGCTCGTCGGCGGGCTCGCGGGGAGGCTCGTCCGCACGACCTTGTTGGTCGGGACAGTCATTCGATAGATCCGCAACGGACCTTCGCACATCTATCCCGATCGTCGAAGAACCGCAAGGTAGTGCAATCTCCGGAGCCCTCGCAATGGCACCGATCGATACACCTGGCATGAACGCAGGTGGCTGCTCGTCGTTCGTGCCCCAACCGATCATCGGCTCCAGGATGGCACTCGGCCGAAGGCCGCCCGGGCTCACGTCGACGGATAGATCATCTCCATCCGCACCCGACCGACCTCGACCACGCTGCCTGGCAGGAGCCGCACCGCGCAATCGAGCGGGGCTCCGTTCACCCGCACCAAGCCCTCGGTGTCCTGCGGCCACAGCAGCGCCTCATCGGGTGGGCCGATCCAATCCAGGCGGGCGCGCACGCGATTGCTGCCATCGCTGGCGGTCTGGATCGCGCAGGTCTGCGCGGTCCCGATCGTGTGAACGCCGGGGATCACCAGCTGCTCGCGCGTGCTGCCGTCGAGATCGCTGATCCGCACGCGCAGGGCGACCGAGACCCCGAAGTCCTGATGCAGGATCGTCGCGAGGCGCTGGGCCACGACCCCGCCGCTGGCCGGCCGCCGCTCGGGCTGCTTGTCGAGCATCGCGTGGACCAGCGCGATCAAGCGCTTGGGCAGGCTCCGGCAGTGCTTGTACTTGTCGAGCGGGACCAGCGGTCGGCGGACGTGGGCGCTCAACCAATCGAGCGGCTCGTCGAGCAAGCGATCCCTGACCACACTCCACTTGTCCTTGACGAACAGCGGCATGTGACCCGAGAGCAGCTCGTAGAGCACGATGCCGAGGCTGTAGACGTCGCTGGCAGGGACCAGCTCGGTGCCGTGCAGCTGCTCGGGCTGAGTGTAGTGAGGCGTCCCGACCAACATGTGGCCGGTCGTCGCCGTCAGCCCGATCGTCGAGCTCGGATCCCAGGCCCGCGCGAGCCCGAAGTCGATCACCTTGAGCGACCCGTCGAGCTGGATCCACAGGTTGTCGGGCTTGATGTCGCGGTGGACGATGCCT
>CBFGLP010001126.1:0-6186 GCA_965649595.1 uncultured Myxococcales bacterium
TGCGACGGGCCGCATGCCGAGCCGAAGGGGCAAATATCGGATCCAGACGGTCGCCGAGATGACCGGCGTCCCGGCGGCCACGTTGCGCGCGTGGGAGCGGCGCTACGGGATCCCTTCGCCGGAGCGCACGAACTCGTCGTATCGGCTGTTCAGCGATCACGACGTGGCCTCGATCCGCAAGCTCAAGGAGCTGTGCGACGAAGGCATGGCCCCCGCCGAGGCGGCCAAGCTGGTGCTGAGGATCGAGGAGGCGAGCAACACCCCGGTCGAGGGCGATCCCTATGTACGGGCGTGCGAGTCGATCCTGCGGGCGATCGTCGACTTCAACCCGCAGGCGCTCGAGCAGGCCGTGCGGGGCGCGATGTTCCTCGGCTCGGCCTCGACCGTCTACCAGCGCGTGCTGGCCCCGACGATGCGGGTCGTGGGCGATCGCTGGCACGAGGGCACGGTCTCGGTCGCGCAGGAGCACATGGCCACCGAGGTGCTCGGTGGGACCGCCCGGGACATGCTGCGCCTGCTCGAGCCGCCACCGGCGGCCCAGGACGTGATCTTGGCCTGCTTCGCCGACGACGAGCACGCGCTGCCGCTCTACGGTGTGGCCTTCGTCATGGTCCAGTGGGGACTGCGGCCCGTGGTCCTGGGCGCCAAGACCCCGCCCTCGGCGATCCGACATGCGGTCGAGAGCATACAACCTGCCCTGGTCGGCCTGTCCGTGACGGTCACCCCACCCGCATATCGTGCGCGTGAGCTGGTCGACGCCTACGCCGAGGCAGTCGCCGACGTGCCCTGGATCGTGGGCGGGGCAGCCTCCGACGACCTGCGCGAGTTCGTTGAACAAGCCGGAGGAGCGGTCGTCGGTGTCCGCGGTCTCGACGAGGTAAAACCCCTGGTCGATCGACTCCTCCGGGACAAGCACGGCCCGAACAAAGCGCGCAAGGGATCATGATCTCCGCCACGCTCTCGCTGGTGGTCCTGACATCGCCGATGCTGTCGGGACCGACGCTCACCACCCCCTCGCTCGACCCGCTCGGCGTCCACGAGCACGTGGCCCAGTTGGAGGCCGCGTCCGGCACCACCGCGGTCAAGACCGAGTACTGGGCGGGTCACCAGGTCGTCGAAGGCACCCGCGAGGTGCCCGTGCTCGGCACCCTGCACACCCGGATGGACACCTACACGCTCGCCCGCGTGCGCCGACAGGGCGACACCGTGACGATCGATCAGCGGGCCTGCAAGGTCGACTTCACCGACGTCGGCGGGGTCAAGGTCTACATCGACGCAGACGTCCTGCCCGACTCGCGCTTGGTGTTCGAGCGGGTCGAGGACACGCCCCACTACCTGATGACCGGCGAGGTCGTGTGGGATGAAGAGGACATCGACGAGGACGGCAAGCCGGGCATGCGCGTCTACGTCGACGCGCCGGTCTGTAGCGGCAACCTCCACGTCACCAACAAGACGATCACCAACGCGCGGGCCTTCGGCGACAAGGGCCCCTTCTATGGTGAGGTGACCGTGACGGTCCGGCAGAAGATCCTCGACGCCGAGGGCACCTGCTTGTCAGGCGTAGCCAAGGACAGCTACGAGCGGAGCAAGGGCAGCTTCGAGTACACCAAGATCAAGGCCGACGCGACCTGCCAGTCGCTGCTCGACGAGGGCTGGCCGGTCAAGGTGAAATGAGGGCTGGTTGGCCGCGAACGCGGCGGATCCGGAAGGGCAGCAGGAACTGCACCCGCGACGAGGCGAACCGGTCGAGCGAGACCGACTCGTGCATCGCGACCCCGCGCTGCCCGGCCAGGGACGTACGAACCAGGTTGCGTGAATAGAAGGGCGTGTCCTCGAGCGTGCGCACGAGCTCGGGCGTCGCGTCGGGATCGCAGCGGATCGACCGCTCGACTCGCCAACTGGTCCGCGGCAGCTCGACGCGCGGGCCGAGCTGCTCGGGTGGGATCGTCGCGATCGTGCGCTCGCGTGGAGAGAAGCTCCAGCCCCGCGCGCGCGAGCTGCCGTCGCGCTCGATCACGTCGTAGAGGATCGCGCTGCGATCGTCGGCAAGCTCGACGCGCGACCAGTTCCAGGACGAGAACGCCTGCTCGAGCCCCTCGTCGCCCTCGTTGACGTCGTGATAGCCGGAGCCCGAGAAGCGCAGCGCTGGTTGCTCGAGCTCGACCTCGATCCGCGCGTGCGGGGCGATCGGCAGCCAGCGGTGCCTCTCGGACCGGTCGAGGGCGACCCGCAGACCAAAGAGCGCGCTGGGGTAGAGGCGGACGCGGCCGACCAGCGGGCGACGGAGCAACGCGGTGCGATCGTCGATCTCGACGCACAGGTGCGGGCCGCGATCGTCGAGCGCCCAGCGGATCGAGCTTTGGCCTAGCTGCAGGCGCGCGCGATCGCGGGTGGCCTGGACGAACTCGCTGAACGCCCAGATGTCGCGGCCGCGCCCGGAGCCGCGCCGATAGATCGCGACGTTGAGCGCACAGTGACGCTCGGGATCCGCCGGCTCACCGCCCGCGGCCATGCGTCGACGGGCGCGGGCGTAGTAGGGCGAGAACACCGAGCCGACGAACGCGATGATCGTGACGCCGAGCTGGCCGTCGGCGGACAGGCCGTCGAGGTACCACCACAGGTAGCCCCCGCGGCGGACCGGGAGATCGAAGTGGAGCGAGCGCAGGTCCGGCTCGAAGCCTCGCGCGGGTACGTCCGCGAGTCCCTGCCAAGGGCTCGTGTCGCTCGACCTCGTGTCGATCATCGTGGCTGCGTGCATGATCAACGGGAGCTCGGCGGTTTGCGAGCGTCGCCGAGCGCGGGCTTACCGAGCAGGTCCTCGGCGACCGCTCGCCCGGCGAGCTGGCCCGAGAGGCACACCATCGGCACACCCGCGCCCGGGTGTGCGCCGCCGCCCGCGAGGTAGAGGCCCGGCACGCGCGTGCGCGCCTGCGGGCGACGAAAGGGCGCGAGCATCGAGTGGGTGGCGGTGCCGTATAGCGCCCCGCCGGTGCTGGGGAACAGTTGCTCGAACTCGACGGGGGTCGTGCAGGTGGTCGCTCGGATGTCGAGCTCGAGCCCGCACGCGGCCATCACCGCGAGGCTGCGCTGGCGCAGGTGCTCGATCCGATCGGGGTCGAGCCAAGTCGAGCCTTCGTCACCGCGAGCCGGTGAGTTGATCAACACGAGCAAGCGCTCGGGCTCGGACCACTCGCTCGTGGGTGCATCGGGACCGCGTTCGTCGCGATCTTGCGCGCAGACGTAGACGGTCGGCTCATCGGGCAGCTCGCCCGCGTCCAGCGAGCCGAACTCCCGCACGTAGTCGCGCGAGAACAGCACGTTGTGATGCGCGAGCGGGAACCCGCGCGTGCGGGCCAGCATCGACCAGGTGATGGCCGAGAGCGAGCGCGGGCCCGCGGGCAGACCCAGGCACCCACGCAGGCGCTCGCCGAAGCGGCCCTCGTCGAGCGCCTGCGGAGCCGCGTTGACGATCACCGCGTCGGCCCGCAGCGGCGCATCGCTGCCCCTCACTCGCACGCCGACTGCCCTGCCGTCCTCCACCACGATCGACTCGACCTCACAAGCGGTGCGGATCACTACACCGAGCGAGCGCGCGAGCTCGGCGAGCGCGTCGGCGAGCCGGGCCATGCCACCCTCGACCCGCCAGACGCCGCTGCGCTCGACGTGGGCGATGAGGTTGAGGGTCGCGGGTGCGAGGAAGGGCGACGATCCGTAGTAGGTGGCGTAGCGGCCGAAGAGCTGGCGCAGGCGCGGATCCGCGAAGAAGCTGCCGAGCGCCCGCCACATCGAGCGGTGCCAGTCAATCCCCGCGAACTCGATCCACCCTCGCGGACCCTTGGTCGTGAGCACGTCGAGCATCCGGGGCCGCTCCGATCGCAAGAAGGGCTGCTCGACGATCGAGAAGATCCGCTGCGTGTGGCTACAGAAGCGGCGGTAGCCCTCGGCCTCGCGCGGCCCAGCAAAGACCTCGATCGCGGCCGCGGATCGCTCGACATCGGTGAACAGATCCAGCCGGCCGCCGTCGGGCCAGCCGTGGCGGGCCAGGACCTCGAGCGGGACGAGTCGCACGTGATCGTCGAGCCGCCGCCCGGCCACTGCAAACAGCTCGTCGAACGCCCAGCGCATCGTCATGACGGTCGGGCCCGAGTCGATCGGGCGACCGCCGACGCTCAGCTCACGCATCTTGCCGCCGACCCCGGCAGCCCGCTCGACCAGCGTGACCTCGCACCCCCGCGCTGCGGCTGCGATCGCAGCGGACAGCCCTCCGACGCCTCCGCCGAGGACGACGACCGAGCGGTTCTCTGCTATCGTGCGCACCGCCCCGTCCCCTTGCCTTCGCTCGGGCATGATCCGCTCGATCTCCACGCTTCTCCGGTGATCGTTCGCGAACGACTTCGTCAGCCGCCCGCAGCTGAAGCGGCAACCTCCCCGGAAACCTCGCAGACCCTAGCCTCGCCAACCATGTCTGTCCAGGGTTTGAACAAAATTCCGCCTGAGATTGACAAAGGTTGTACAGAGGGTCAGGCTGCACCCGACATGTTGATCATGGTGGCGGAGCGGGTCGAAGCAGCTCTCGAGCGAGCCTTGGGACACTGCGAATCCTCGTCGACACCGCCCGGGCTGCGGGCCGCGATGCGCCACGCGGTGTTCCCCAGCGGTGGACGCCTGCGACCCGGTTTGTGCCTGAGCGTCGCAGCAGCTTGCGGGAGCGAGGCCGATCACGACGCCGAGGCCGACGTGGCGGCCGCGATCGAGCTGCTCCACTGCGCGTCGCTCGTCCACGATGACCTGCCTTGCTTCGACGACGCCGCGCTGCGTCGCGGACGGCCCTCGGTCCACGCGGCGTTCGGCGAGGAGCTGGCCGTGCTCGCAGGCGATGGCCTAATCGTGCTGTCCTTCGAGGTCATCGCCCGCGCCGAGGTCGACCCGATCCTGCTCCCCAAGCTGATCCGCTGCGTGGCCGCGGGCGTGAGCGCCAACGGTGGCCTGGTCGCCGGACAAGCGTGGGAGTCCGAGCGCAGCGTCGGCTTGCGCACCTATCACAAGGCCAAGACCGGAGCGCTCTTCGAAGCCGGCGCTCGAGCGGGCGCGCTCTTGGCCGGCAGGCCAGAGCGACACGCCGATGCCTGGGGAGCCTTTGGCATTCGGCTCGGTGAGGCGTACCAAGTCGCCGACGATCTGCGCGACACGCTGGACGACGAGGCCAACCTCGGTAAGCCGGTCGGTCAAGACATGGCTCACAACCGTCCCAACGCGTGCCTCTCGCTCGGCATCGATGGTGCGTTGGAGCGACTTCGCAAGCTGCTCGACGACGCGATCGAAGCCATGCCCGCCTGCACCAGGCCGGAGCGCGTGGTCGAGTGGGTCGAGCAATTCGGGGCTCGCTTGTACCCGCGTGCGATTCGAGAGCCCGAGCCGGTCAGCGCCAACACGAGCGGACCCAGTGGCCGGACTGATGCGGTGCTAGTCGCTAGCCTGCGTGCGTGACGCGAGCGATGCTTCGTGAGTGAAGGCATCGCTCCTCACGACTTGGCTCGAACAATCCGCTTGACTTCGTCCGCCGTATCCAACACACTCCCGGCTCCAACGAATCGACCCCAGGGGCGGTAGTTAAGTCGGTTATAACGCCGGCCTGTCACGCCGGAGGTCGCGGGTTCGAGTCCCGTCCGCCCCGAAAGCGAAAGAACGAAGGCTCCCTCACGGGAGCCTTTTTTCTTTGTCCTTCTTGCTTTCGCGCCGGCCTGGGAGGGCGGAGCAACGAGGTGGACGTGCGGCCGCAGGCGGTGAGCGGGAGCGGGCCGATCCTGCTCGGCGCGGGCTACTTCGGGGTCCGCTTCTTCGTAGGGATAGCTCGTGGACCTCGGGGGTCTCGGTGGTCGCTCTGCGCTGAGCCTACTCGTTCAGGACTTCAATCCGCTCGATCCGATCTCCAGGCAGGATCAGATCGACGACCGCCATCCCCTCGTCATCGACCTGCCCGACCACCGTGTAGCGAGCGTCGAGGTGCGGCTGCGGGGTGTGGGTCACGAAGAACTGCGAGCCCCCGGTGTCCTTGCCCGCGAGCGCGATGCCGACGGTGCCCCGCTCGTAGCGGACGTTCGACCACTCGCAGGGGACCAGGTAGCCGGGCCCACCATAGCCGTCGCCGCGCGGATCTCCGCCTTGCACGACGAAGCCCGGCACGAT
>CBFGLP010001127.1:0-2249 GCA_965649595.1 uncultured Myxococcales bacterium
CTTGCGCGAGACCACGATCGAGCGGCCGCCCTCGCGGATCTCGACCACCTTGAAGCGCAGCGTCTGACCCTCGTAGATCGAGATGTCGGGCGTGTAGTTGATGTCGACCTGCGAGGCAGGACAGAAGGCCCGCAGCTTGCCGAGCTGGACCTCGAGCCCGCCCTTGACCGCCTTGCTCACGGTGCCTTCGACCGGGGTCCCGGCCTCGAGCGCGACCTCGAGCCCCGATAGGCCCGTGTCGGCGCCGAAGCGCATGACCAGCTTGGGGCGATCGCCAGCCTGCGCGACGGTGGCCTGGATGCGGTCGCCGACCTTGATGGTCAGCTTGCCGGTTGCATCCTCGAGCTCGCGGCGATCGATCTCGCCTTCAGAGCGGGTGCCGACGTCGACGAACACGGAGTCGCGGCCGATCTGAACGACCGTGGCCTGGATGACTTGGCCGGCTTGAACCGTCTTGTTGCGGGTCTTGCCTTGGCTGACCGACTGCTGGAACAGGGCGGCGAAGTCCTCGTCTTCGGACATGAGCGCGGGGTGTACCACGGCGGGCAGGGAGCGCGAAACCGGGTCAGCCCTGCGGGAAGACCACCAGGCCCAGGCCCGCGCCGGTCATGTCCGAATAGGTGTAGGGCGAGATTAGCCCGTCGACGAACACGGCCTCGTGGGTCTCCGGATCGACCCGATAGGCCCGCTCGGCGCCCTGATCGACCACCCACACGTAGCCGTCCACGTCGACGCTGACGCCGACCGGGGTGCCGCAGTCGGGCAGCTCGATGTCGTCGCTGACGACCTGATGGTTCTCGACGTCGTACTGCACGAGCCCACACGGGGAGTTGGCGGCGACCCAGGCGTAGCCGTCGCGGTCGATCGCCATCCCGCGGAAGATCGTGTGGGCGGAGCTGAACTCGAGCGTCCAGTCGCCGCTCTCGGGGTCGAGGTGCCAGAGGTTCGCGGCGGACCAGCTCGCGGCCCAGGGGTGCCCGTGGCGATCGAGGGTCATGCCGTAGAAGCCGGCGAAGCCGGGGTTGGGGTTGACGTACTGGGTCACCCCGAGCGAGTCGGCGTCGATCTGGACGAGCGACTTCGGGTACTTGCCGAGGATCCAGAAGTTGCCCTCGGCATCAGCGGCGCCGCCATAGGGGCTGTAGTCGCTGCTGTCGTTCCAGTGCGGGACCGAGAGCTCGTCGACGATCTCCCCGGTCGCGCCGTCGAGCCGAACGATCCGCGCGGCGTCGTGGACGGTGTCGAGGTAGCCGACCCACAAGCGCGCGTTCTGACCAGGGCAGCTCGCGTTCATATCACCGCTGTCCCACGCGAGCGCGCGCGGCCCCGCGTTGGGCGAGCCGAGCACGACGAAGTCGCGCGACCACAGCACGCACTCGTCGTCGCCCCAATTCAGCACGTCGCCGGGCCCCGTCGAGGTCTGAATGCTGCCGTCTTGGTTGAAATCGACACAGTCGCTCTCGCGCGTGGCGATCTTGATCACCGAGCCCTTGCGATTGAGCACGGCGACGTCACCGGCCAGGTTGACCGAGGTCCGCGACGGGTTGCCGCTCATCTGCGCGTTCGTGCGGTAGCGGGCGACCTCGACCACCCCGCGGGTGTCGATCTTCGAGACCGTGCTGTCCGGCGAGTTGGCGACCCATAAATAGCTGAATTCGTATTCGCCCCCCTCGCCACAGCCGAACCCGGCGGCGTCGGGGAGGGGCGGGAGATCGAATTTGATCGATGGCGGCTCGCCGCCGCTCTCGTCGTCGTCGTCCGCGCTCGGGTTGGTGGTCGAATGGCTGGAGCCGTCGGCGCTGCCCGCTTCGTCGCCATCCGACGTGTCTCCTTGTTCGTCGATGACGATGCCGCTCGCGTCGCCGAGATCGTCATTGGAGCTAGACCAGTGATCAGCGGCGCAGCCGGCCAGCGCTGGAACGATGAGCCACCACATGCGTGACATGCTCGCCAGGCTCCCACATGGTGGGGGCTCGTCCACACGAAGGCCCCTCGTCCGGCGGCTGGGAGGCCGGCGTCCAACTCGTAGCCCTCGGGTGTCCTTTCGGATTTGGGCCGTTAGGCGAGGCTAGCGCGTCGCGCTAGCACCGTCGCGCTGCGTCGTGCTCGGACGGAAGGAAGGTCTGACGAGCAACCAAGCGGGCAAAGCAGCCCTGGCGCGCGACGAGCTCCGCATAGGTCCCTCGTTCGACGAGGCGTCCGCCATCGAGCACGAGGATCTGATCGGCGTCGCGAATTGTGCTCAAGCG
>CBFGLP010001128.1:0-7784 GCA_965649595.1 uncultured Myxococcales bacterium
GACCAGGCCCGCGAGCAAGTAGCCGAGCAAGGGCGGCTGCGCGAGCAGGCGAAAGCCGATGCTGGTCAGCGCGGCGACGGACAGGACGACCGCGAGGTCGGTGAGGAAGGTGGGGCTCGCCGAGCTCGCGGCGAGCAGGGAAACGAATGTCACCAGCGAAGGATATCCCAGACAGGGCCGCGCTCGACAGACCTTCGCACGCCGTTCGAGCCCGCGACGCACACCCTCAGGATGTCGCGAACGTGCCCCAGAACAACACAGCAAAGCCCCCGATCTCGGCGGTCATCAGCACGATCATGAACACCAACATTGCAGAGCTCGGGATCGTGCGTTGCCCGAGCCGGTGGGGTCGCGCGAGCTGGTTATCGGTGTCGCGCAGCAGGCCGTGGACGACGTAGCTGGCGAGCGCCAGCGCGAAGAAGCCGATCTGGGCGAGCACGGCGACGAGCTCGACCGTCGCGCCGAGCTTGCTCAGCGCGGTGAAGCGCTCGACGACGAGGCACGCGAACGCGTAGAGCAGCGCGGCGCGATGGGCCACATCGACGTATGTGGCCGCGCGCGCGTCGGGGCTGCGCGTAATCTGGACGTACTTCCAGCCACCGAGCACGAGGCCGGCCAGGAAGAAGCTGCCAGCCGCGACGACTGCGATCCGCTCTGCGAGGTCCATGCGGACATGATCGCGCGTTTTGAAGCCTCGGGCTCGTACGACTACGAATGCCCACATGCAGGTGCATGATGCGAGCGAGGATTGCTTGACACCCATCACGACGCCGACTAGCTTTTCGTGCACGCGAGCTCGGTGGTGTCTTGACCGCCGAGCTGAGGTTGCTTCGATGGTTAGAGAGATGAAGAGAGGACAAATTGTGAAGATCGACATGGCTCGTTTACGAGCGGACCGATGCGCGCTCGAGGGCCGCATTCGGGAGTTGAAGGCTGCCTTGCGAACGCGTTGGGAGCGACGAATCAGTGACTATCGCCTGGAGGCCGCCTGACATGGGCTGGGCGAACAAGGCGATCGAGGAGCTGCGCGCGGGTAGGGTGGCGCAGTGCCGACCCCACGGTGGGTCGATGCGCGGACGGATCGAGAGCGGACAGCTCGTCACGCTCGATCCCACGATCGAGCCCGGGGTCGACGACGCGGTGATCTGCCGCTGCAAGGGCAACGTGTTCGTGCACCTGGTCAAGGCGATCCAGGGACAGGGCGACAAGCGACGCTTCCTGATCGGCAACAACCGCGGCGGAATCAACGGCTGGGTCGGCCGGGCCGCCATCTATGGGGTGGTGACGGACGTGCGGGACTGATCTCCGGGCGCGACGTCCGAGTCCAGCTGCGCCGCGAGCTGCATGATCGCGTCGCGGATGCTCGCCCGCTCGCGCGCGAGGAAGCCCGGGAGATCGCGGCGGGTCGCAAACACCCACAGCGCGCGGGCTTGGTCGACGAAGGCGGCGAGGCGCTCGACGAACGTGAGCGCCAGGTATCCGCACAGCGGCAGGACCAGCGCGGTCGCGAGGCCCAGGGTCCACGAGCCAGTGACACCCGCCGCGACCGCGAGCACCAACCAAGTCAGCGGGAAGAACAAGAAGCCCGCGATCAGCTTGAGGGTCGCCAGGATCTCATCGGCCCGCTTGGCCATCCGGTGCGCGAGCCAGTCGATGAAGCGATAGGCGGGCCAGTGCGTGACGACGCCGACCAGCGCGAAGGGCAAGAGCAGCGCGAGCACGAGCGCCTGTCCGACGAGCTTGCGCGCGAGGCTGCGGCGGCGGGTCTTGGCGGGCTGATCGAGCGGGAGCCCGAGCAGCGCCAGCTCGGCCTGGTAGCGACGGATCCGCGCGACCACGGCGTCGATCTGTGCGGGCACCCGGGCGAGCAGGCGCTCGTGGCCGTCGATCAGCCGCTGCTTGATCTCGAGCGCCTCGAGCGGCTCGCGCTCGAAGCTCCCGCTCGCGTCGCCCTCTTCATCGCGGCGGGCCCCCAGCAAGATCTGCTCGGCGTCGTCGGCCAGGCGGAGCAGCTCGTGCGAGCGCGCCTGCAAGGTCACGCCGTCGAGCGCGGCGTCGATCGTCGCCGTGAGCTGCTCGGCGGCGTCGTTGGGCGGACGAAGGTTCGCGTCGAGCTCGATCTTCGGGGTGATGATCGTCGGTCCGTAGACCAGCAGCGCCTCGCTGCGAAAGCGGGTCTTCTCTGGGTAGACCAACCCGACTGGGACGATCTGGACCGGCTGGGGTGCGGGCCCCGAGCCCGGAGAGCCAGCGCTCGCCGACAGGGCGATCCGGGCCGCGCCAGTCTTGAGCGGCTTGAGCTGCGGATCGCTGTGCGACACACCCTCGGGGAACAGCGCGAGCGCTCGTCCGGCCCCGAGCAGCGCGATCGATGCCTCGATGCTCGCGCGGTTCTTGCTCGGGTCCTCACCGTCGGAGGTGCGGTAGACGGGCAGGCACTCGAACGCGCGCACGAAGTGCTTGACCAAGAAGGTGTCGAACAGCGGCGCCTTGGCCAGGAACACGACCGGACGCGGCGAGAGGCACAAGATGAAGAGCGGGTCGAGCAGGCCGTTGGGGTGGTTGAGCACGTAGAGGACTGGGCCCTGGTCGGGCACGTGGATCTCGTTGACCGCCTCGATCCGGCGAAAAAAGATCCGCAGCAGCAAGCGACACAGCGCGGTCAGGAGCGCTCGCATGGGCGAGCTCAGGGTAGCAACGCGAGGCCACCGGCAGGGGCCAATGTCAATTGAGCATCGAGACCGGGAAGCTCCCGCTCTCGCCGAGCACGTCGATCAGCAGCTGTGCTCGCTCGCTCAACAGGGCGACCCGCTGATCGGCGTCGGGCGCCGCGAGGCACCGCTGCTGCAGCCGCAGGTGCGGAAGGTGCCCGCCGGGCGCAAGCCCGCGCTTGACCGCACGCATCAGCTCGATGTTCGGCACCAGCGAAGCGATCGCGTAGACGATCACCCGCGAGTCGTCGAGCTCGAGCACGGCGTGGATCATCTGACGGTCGTCCTCGTCGAAGGTCTCGGCCATCCGCTCGACCTGGGCCTTGAGCACCTCGAGCGCGTGGAGGTCACGCGGGGGATCCTCGGGCAGCGACTCGACGCTCACGCAGCGGAAGCTGTGCTTCTGCTTGCCTTCGGCGCGGGCCCTGACCCGGCCGAGTCCCTCGAGCCGGATGAAGCGGCGGCCGTCGGGCAGGCGCTGGTGGGCGATCAGCTGGCCGATGCCGAACACTGCCTCGATCGGCGGGCGCTCGTCGCCGCAGTCGTGGACCGGGAGATCGAGATCGTCGATCTCGAGCAGGCTCGGATGCGGACGCAGCAGCGGGACGCCGATGTGCATGCCGTTCTCGAGCACGTGGTCGACGAGATCGAGGTAGCGCGGCTCGAACACGTTGAGCGGTAGCACCATCCCGGGCAGGAACACCACGTTGGGCAGCGGGAAGAGCGGCAGCGCATCGAGGATCTCGCGGGGTGGAGTGCGCTCGACTTCCAGCATCGCCGGGCCAGCCTAGTCCCAGTGTTGCAGCTTGGCGAGCGGGAGCGGCGACGAGGGGCTGGCAAGAGCTGCGCTCGGGCGCCTAGCTGGCTGGGGCGTCGTTCGCGGGCCCCGAGGCCGGGCACGCACCGAGCACGCGCCGTGCACGAAGCCAGTTAGCCGGCGCGGCTGATCAGCTGTGCCTGGAGATCCGGACGGACCTTGAGCTCGCCTCGATAGGACGCGGTCACCACTCGTGTGCCGTGCTTGTCGTCGGGCACGTTCAGGCAGTTGTGGGCCCCCGTGATCACGCACGCAGCCCCGCGGGCGTCGAGGTGGCGCATCAGCGCGTCGGCGATGTCGTTGCAGACCCGCTCTTGCAGCGTCAGCCGGCGGGTGAAGCAGTGCACGAGATCGCTGAGGCGCCCGAAGCCGACCAGCTTGTCGGCGGGCAGGTAGGCGACCGTGGCCTGCCCCACCCAGGGCATCAGGTGGTGGGGGCACATGCCGTGGCAAGGGATGTCGCGGACGACGACCAGCTCGGTCTCGCCTTCACCGAACACGGGATCTCCCAGGATCGTGGCGGGATCTTCCGCATAGCCCGACAACACGCGCTCGACCCAGAGTCGGGCGACGCGATCGGGCGTGCCGACGAGATCGCCATGGTCGAGCGCGAGCCCACAAGCGGACAGGAGCTGGCGGATCGCGTCGGCGATCGCAGGCGCTCGGGTGTCCAGCCCAGCCCCGGGGGAGCTGGCTGAAACCGGGTTCGAGGTTGGGTCGGCGTCGGCCACCGCCCGAATATAGCCTCCAGCTTCGCGGCCGCTCGCGAGGGCGGGCCACGCGGCCCGACCGGGACCGGCAGCCACTCGACCCGTGCGCGCTCGCACGTAGGGCTCGAGCTCAGGCCGACAGGGTGGGAAGGCCCGGTCTTGACCCCCGCTCCACGCTCGCCTATAGACGGCGCCCCTCATGTCGACCGCCGAGACTCCTGCTGCCGCCCCGACTCCGACCATCGACCCGAGCACCCAGCACATCCCGGTGCAAGGGCGTCCGCTCGAGGTCCGCGTGGACGAGCGCGGGGTCGAGCGAGCGATCCGCAAGCTTCGTCGCCTGATGGCGAGCGAAGGCGTCCTGCGAGAGATCAAGCGGCGTCGTCATCACGAGAAGCCCTCGGTCAAGTCCAAGCGAAAGCTCCGCGAGGCCGAGCGTCGTCGCAAGCGTCGGCAGCGGAAGGCTCGTAACGAGCGCTAGGCCGTTCGCTCGGTTAGCCGCTCGTTCAGAGCGTGGTTCAGCCCGCTATTGGCGAGCAGACCGAGAGCACGTTCGAGAGGATGTAGGGGCCGCGGCAATCTAGCCGTGGCCCTTGTCCGTTTCGGACCTCGCGCGCTTCGACTACCCTTTGGTCCGTGGTTCGACGGCTAGCGATTCAACGCCTCGCGGAGGGCTCCGTGCCGCCTCAGGCAGACGAGCCGCGTCGGGTCGATCCGCCCGGGCTCGCCGCGATCCGGCTGGTGTTCGGCGTCGGTCGAGGGCCCGAGCAGGAGCCCACCGCCGAGTCGTTCACGCCGGTCTACACCGTCGGGATCCCGGTGTTCAGCCTCGGCGGCCTCGATCCCGACGGCGTCTACGAGTTCGACGCGGGCGCTCAGCTCGAGCTCCTGCGCGAGCGAGCGAAGCAGCGTCGTTGGGCGGTGCGACTCGAGCTCGACTTCGTGCAGTCGGCAGAGTCGGTGAGCGCGGCGGATCTGTGGGTCGAGGTCGACTGGTCCACCGACGATGCACGAGAGCCCTCGAGCGCGCCGGAGTTGGTCGTGCTCGGGCCCGAGCGCGGTAGCACGACGCCTGGTGGTGGTCGCTCGTTGACGATCGCCAGCACTCCGCTGACCGAGGTCGCTGCCGCGCGCCGACTCGGCGGGCGCTTCACCGTTCAGCTGCGCGACGCCGATCCCCGCACGAGCGCCCCGGTCAGCGTCGAGAGCCCAGTCCGCGTGGTCGAGCTCGCTTGCGATCGCTACGAGTTCGAGCCAGACGACGAAGGATCGACCTGAGCGCGGCGATGGCTGGTCGATCCAAGCGCTCGAGCCAGCGCGATCGAGCGCGTCGGCTCCGATGGGCGACGCTGGCAGCGGTGCTGCTCGTGGCGTTGGTCTGGGTGATCTTCGGCCCGCGCTTGCGGGCGCTCCTGGGGCTCGCGGGCGAGCCGATCGCGGATCGTGGAGCAGGGCTGCGGGTGGTCAGCTGGAACCTGGAGAACTTCGGCGCACCGGAGCAGATCGATGATCTCGAGCGGCTGCGTGCGACCCTGCTCGAGCTGGACGCCGACGTGATCGCGCTGCAGGAGCTCGTGCGGCCCGAGCTGCTCGCCGAGCTGCTGCCCGAGTACGAGCTGGTCTGGTCGGAGGGCGGTGGGCTAGGCCAGCAGCGGGTCGGCATCGCCTGGCGACCCGAGCGGGTCGAGCTGCTCGCGGGGCCCTTCGAGCACGACGAGCTCGCGCTGGGTGGCCGCGTGAGGCCGGGCTTCTCTGCCTACCTGCGCGGGCGCGGGGGCGTGCGCGACTCGGCTTCGGGGCCGGACTTTTGGTTGATCGTCGTGCACCTCAAGGCGATGCCGGAGGGCATCGAGATGCGGCGCAGGCAATGGCCGCAGCTGGTCGAGCTGGCGCAGCGAGCCGAGGTGGGCGAGCTCGGCTTCATCGACGAGGATCTCGTGATCGTCGGTGACTTCAACAGCACCGGCCCGCCGATGGGCAGCTGGGCCGACGAGCAGCGCGAGCTCGCGGCAGCGCTCGAGCCTGCGGAGCTGCGCCGGATCCCCTGCGCCGACGGTTGTACCGCTTACTACGATGGCCGTCGGCGCGACGCCTGGAAGGAGCCGTCGGAGATCGACCTCGTGTGGGTGCGTGGGCTCGCAGAGTCGCTCGATGCCGACGCTCGCGTACGCGCAGGGACCCACTGTGGAAACCACCGCTGCGAGCCCTTCCGCTCGACCGAGGCCTACCCAGAGCCCACCTTCGAGCAGATCAGCGATCACTGTCCCGTGGTGCTCGACCTCACCCGAGCCGACGATGATGCGGACCAGTGAATCGACTTCCGAGGTCATCGTCGGCTGTGCGCCGTGGTCCGGCTCACCTGATCGCTCGGCCCGTACCTATGTCGCACCCTACTTCTGACTCTCGGCGTATTGCAGCTCCCACGGGGACGTGGGACGATGCCGCGCGACCGGTCAACAACCCCCCGACCTGTCCCAGACAAGTTCCGACTCGCGACGGGCCCAGCCCGACGAACTCATCAGGAGAACTGCTGATCATGCAACTCAATGTTAATCGAATCATCGGGCTCGCCGGGCTCGGTCTGCTCGTTGGCGCCAGCATGTCGACCCTTCAGGGTTGCGAGGAAGGAATTCCCGGCTGCGATCTGAGCTGCCCCGAGGAAGGTGTGGCTGAGGGCAACGCGGCGATCTCCGGTGTCGCCGAGGTGGATGCCTTCTTCGGAGCCGTCGTCGATCTCAGCGCTGCGGCCAATGGCATCAGCGCTTCGCTGCGGGCCGATCTCGACGCGATCGCGCTGTCGGTTGGCCTCCAGCCGGGCGCCGCTGCGGCGGACATCAGGGCCGCGGTCGAGGCCAAGCTGACCGCCGCCGTCTCGGGTGGCCTCAAGATCGAGTTCCAAGAGCCCCGCTGCGAGGCCTCGGTCGACGTGGCCGTCTCGGCTGCCGCCGAGTGTGATGCGTCGGTCGACCCCGGCTCGGCGACCGTCGAGTGCAAGGGTGGCTGCGAGGTCGAGGGCGGCGTGATGGCCTCCTGTGAGGGCGACGCGACCCTCAAGTGCACCGGCACCGCGCCGAGCTTCGCCTGCGAGGGCTCGTGCTCGGGTGACTGCGAGCTCGAGGTTGCGGCCTCCTGCTCGGGCACCTGCCGCGGCACCTGCAACGGCGAGTGCACGGTCCGCGACGCGCAGGGCAACTGCGCTGGCGAGTGCATGGGCGACTGCCAGGGCACCTGCGAGCTGTCGGCTGGCGGCTCGTGCTCGGGCAAGTGCACCGGCTCGTGCGAGTACACGCCCGCCGAGGGCGGCTGCGAGGCGGACGCCTCGGCCAAGTGCGAGGCTTCGGCCGACGCGTCGGTCCAGTGCGAGGGCAGCTGCCAGGGCGAGGTCGAGCCGCCCGAGGTCAAGGCCGAGTGCGAGGCCACCGTCGAGGCCAAGGCCAACGCGTCGGTCGAGTGCACCCCGCCCAGCCTCGAGGTCACCTGGCAGTGGTCGACCGAGTTCGAGGGCGACGTCAATGCGCAGGCCGAGTTCAAGGCCTGGCTCGAGGG
>CBFGLP010001129.1:0-3461 GCA_965649595.1 uncultured Myxococcales bacterium
CGAGGTCCGGCCTGCCACCGCGCGAGGAGGGGGTGCTCGACGCGGCTCGGGGGCTTCGAGCCATCACGCGCGCCGCCATGTGCCAGACATGCGCAACTCGACCTCGTTGTTCCAAGGACCGAGCGCCAGCGCGGTGTCGAACACCATCAGGGCTTCGTCCTCGGTGTCGGCGGTCTCGGTCCCGCAGCGCTCCAACTTGATCTCGTCAGCCCCCTCGTACTCGAGCAGGTAGCGCCCGCTCTCGGGTACGTCGATCGTGAAGCTCTGGTGCATCAGCCGCCCGAAATTGAAGCTCGCGCCCCACGATGAATCGAGCCGCTCATAAGGACCGTACGTGTCCTCGTTGTCGCAGTCGATGATCGATGCGTAGTGCCACTCGCCGTTCTCGTCACGGTCCACGTGCGGGATGTCGGCGCACATACGATAGGGGGCCCATGCATAGCCCGGTGCCGTCTCCCAGAATTCGCGTTCGAGGTCGTCGAAGTCGGTCTGATAGACGGTCTCGATCGCCGCGATGATGCCCTCCCGATCCGTCTCGGCGCTGTAGGAGTAGCCTGCTGGAGATATTCGGTAGAGTTCGGCGAAGGTCTCGCCGCCTCGCGTCTCGATCAGCCACTGGACGAAGTGAATGGCGAGGCTGTACCCCTCGCGGCCGAACTCCCGCGAGTCAGCCACGAGCGCCGCCCGTAGATCCGGCGGTTCATCGATCGCGTTGCTGAAGCTGGGGATGAACGTCTCTGCCAGCCCTTCGGACAGTGCGGGAACCTGGACCATGCGGATCTGGCAAGCGACTGCGTGCACGAGCTCGTGATAGGTGGCGGTGGGCGAAGAGAAGGTGACGCCGTCACGAGTAGCGCACCCTCCGACCCCTGCTCGCTTGCACGCTTCGATGGGCCAATCGGCAGACATGTACAAAGGGATGTGCTCGCGCGGCTCGACCCCCAGCACGTCGGCGACGAACACCACGTGCCGCTCCATCTCGGCCGCCGTCCCGGCGCACACGGTCAGGTTGTCCTTCACGTAGATGTCCAGGTGCTCCGTCTGCCATACGAGCGGATAGTCGGGCCGCTGCGTCTGGACATACTCGTGGACCTCGGGATCCATGCACGTGTAAATGGGCGCTTGCGGCTCGTCCGCGCAGGCGGCCAGCAGGCACGCGAAGACGAGAACGAGCGAGGTCTCGGGAGCGAGGCGCATGAGCATGGCAAGCGTGTCTCATGAATCGACCCACACCCAGCCATCCCCTTCGCTCTACTTCGGGACACGTCTTGCGGTGCGCCTGGTTGCTAACGCTCTTGGCGCCCTACTTGGCGCTCATGGCATGCGGCGACGATGGCAACACGTGCATCGGCATCGGATGTAACGACGAGGTTGGCGACACCGGAGAAGAGCCGCCGATCTCGAAGTGCTGGCCGCATCTTCCCGAGCAAGTTGGTGGCGCAGACGAAGTCGGCGAGGGTGAACCCGTCGAGGCCGTCGTCTACTCGTGCGAGGGCACCGGCAACGGCTGGGCCACCATCCAGTATCACGACTTGGGCGGGCTGATCTCGGACTTGGCTTGCATGAACACACCGGCGGAGATCACCGATCCCAAGGTGGAGGACTGCCTCGACTATCCGATCGATCTCACCTCGATCGAGCAGCCTCCTTGGGTGTGCTGTACCGAGGACATCGAAGAGCCCGCGCTCCATCGTGCCTGTCGCTTCGACTGTGCCCACGCTGCCTGCAAGATCGCCGTCCAGAAGATCGAAGAAATGGCGGCGGGGCTCGACACCCAGGGCTTGAAACCCCTGGAGCGGTTCAAGGGTGACCTGCAAGCCTACGCGGAGATCCTCAGCCTACCCGACCAGCAAGAGGAGTGTGCGAGGCTCGTCCGCGACGCCGCGGGTGACGTAGCCGAGGTCAACCTCCACGAAGCCCCGTCCGAGGAAGAGGACGACAAGGACAAGCTGGGCCACATCGAGAACCTCACGCTCTACATGCAGTGCGCCGTGGAGACGGTCGAGCAGGTGCCCGAAGCCGGAGCCTGCACCCAGTCTGCCCACACGCCCGACGTGCCCGAGCACGAGGACCGCGATGGTCTCGTGTTCGGTGGCGCGGCGACCTTCAAAGGTCCGCACGGCGAGGGCCAGTCGGATCTCGTCGACGGTGCGATCGCCCTGCGCGTGCCCACGTGCACCGAGCAGCCGTGCACGATCACGCTGACCCAGTTGGACGCGCGTTTCGAGAACGTCCAGGTCCCCGACTTGGAGCTGACGCGGGTCACGGCGCACCTGCGCGCGCCGGCGCAGGCATGGCGCACCGGGGAGTCGCTGGTGTTCCCCGCGGGGGCGCTGCGCTTCGACGTGCAGGCCCGCGTGCTGGTCGATGGTGCGCCGCTCTCGAAGTCACCGGGCTCGGTCCTGCAGGTGACCAACGTGCAGCCGGCGGTGGGCAGCTTCGCCGACGACGGCACGTTCACGCTGGACGAGGCGACCTTCGCCGCGGCCAGCTACGAGGTGGTCCTGCGCCTCGACCCCTCGCCCACCTCTCTTCGCACGGAGCCACAGCCGGCGATCTGAGGTGGGGTGGTCTGTCTCCGCCAGGTCTCCACGACCGTAGTGTGCGGCGGCGACTCTGCGGGACTCCCGAGGACTCTCCGCTCCAACGAGAACACGCGAGAACCCCCCTCTAGCAGCCCGAACGCGCTCCCCAGGGTCGATCGTGGGAGTTGCTGTCTAGAGAGGGGGTCCCTGGCGGGCTTCGCCCGACAGGGGGAGGGAACGACGACGTTCCCTCCATCAAAATCAGTTGTCCTCGACTCGGGTGAGGGTCGAGAAATCGTCGACCAGCCCGAGCAGGACCGCGCGCCCGATCTCGGCCACGGCCGGCTTGGGGCTGCTGTCCGTACGGGAGGGCTCGATCCGCCCGGACGCGAGCAGGTGCTCGACCATCGCAACCACCTGCCGACGCATGCTCTCGCGGCCGGCCTTGAAGGCGATCCGCGCGACCTCCTCGTCGTAGGCGTCGAAGGTGTAGGGGGTCTCGGCGTGGGACGACTCGAGGTCGCGCCAGAAGTCGTCGAAGTCTTGCCAGGTGACGATTTGGAACGGTTTCGAGCCTTCGTTCATGATGACCTGCCGAACCCTTGAGCCGCGCGGACGTCCGTGCCCTTTAGCTCGGTAGTGCTGATGGTGAGCGGACCGATCACGGCTTTACGTTCGTGATCGCGTCGCGTAGAGCCCGCGCCTGCGCGAAGGACGTTCGTCGGCCATGAACTATCCCACCCGCGTGAGTGGGACAGGCTCATGCCGATCGGTGCCAAGCGCGACTAGCGAAACGAGCCGTGGGTGGACGCCCCCGCGGGCGGCTCAGAGGCCCATCTGCTTGGCGATGATCACCTTCATGATCTCGTTGGTCCCCGCGAAGATCCGCTGGACCCGAGCATCCATATAGGCGCGCGAGATCGGGTACTCGAGCAT
>CBFGLP010001130.1:0-2714 GCA_965649595.1 uncultured Myxococcales bacterium
GGGTGCAGGTCGAGCACTGCGTGACCGAGATGATCACCGGGTGCGACCTAGTCAAAGAGCAGATCCGGCTCGCCCAAGGTGAGCCGCTCGGCCACCTAGCCCGCGATTGGATCGCCCGGGGTCACTCCATCGAGTGCCGCATCAACGCCGAAGACCCGGTGAACTTCGCTCCGCATCCGGGTAACATCACGGCCCTGCACTTCCCCGGCGGACCCGGCGTGCGGATCGACAGCCACGTGTACCAGGGCTACACCGTGTCCCCCTACTACGACTCGATGCTCGGCAAGCTGATCGTGCACGCGCCGACCCGCGCGGAGGCGCTCGCTCGCATGCGTCGCGCGCTCGAGGAGACGGTGGTCGAGGGCATCTCGACCAACCTCGCGCTGCACCGCTGGATCTTCGAGCAAGAGCCCTTCGTGGTCGGTCGCTACGACACCCACTTCCTCGAGCGCAACCTCGATCCCGACGCGATCCGGGCGAAGCTCGATGTCCACGGCTGAGGGCTGAGCGCGGTGGCGTTCCGGCGAGACAAGGCACTGCAGGCGGCCCAGCGCCACGCGTCGAAGGGCGAGTTCGACAAGGCGGTACGCGAGTACCAGACCATGGTCGAGCACGAGCCCAACGACGTGCAGACCTGGCTGATGCTGGCCGACAGCCTCCAGCGGATGGGCGAGCTCGATGCCGCGGTCGAGCGCTACTTCCACGCCGCCAACCTCTGCCTCGAGTTCGGCGAGATCCCCCAGGCGCTCGGGGTGTTCCGCCAGGTCCTCGACCTCGCGCCCGAGCGCCACGACATCCACCTGCGCGCCGCTCAGGCGTTCGAGCACGTCCGCCGCGTGCCCGAGGCCGTCGCGCTCTACGAGCGGGTCGCGGGCGTCTACCTGCGCAGCGGCAACACCCGCGAGGCGCTGATGCTCTACGAGCGGGTCGCAGACCTGATGCCGCGCGAGGTGTCCAAGCGGCTGCGCCTCGCCGAGCTGTTCTCGCGCGAGCGACGAGTCGACGAGGCCATCCAGCACTTCGAGATCGGCGCGCAGGTGCTTCGCCAGGCCGGTCAGACGCAGGAGTTCGTCAAGGTCGCCGAGCGCCTGCTCTATCACCGGCCGGTCGATCGAGTGCTGCGCGAGCTGGTCCGTGCCTACCTGGAGATCGACCAGGCCCGGCGCGCGCTGATGAAGCTCAACGAGCTGCTGCAGCGCCAGCCGACCGACGCCGAGGGGCTCGAGCTGCTGGCCGAGACCTTCGTGCAGGTCGGCAAGGTCGACAAGGCCATCTCGGTCGTGCTCGAGCTGGTCCGCACGCAGAAGGACGCCGGCCCCGAGGGCCAGGAGATCGTCGTGCGGATGGTTCGCCGCGCGGCCGGCTGGGATCCGCAGCACAGCGAGATCCGCCGCTTGGTCAGCGAGCTCGAGCAAGCCGGTCTGATCGTCGAGGCCGAGCCGGAGCCACAGGCAGCCGAGCCAACCGAGATCGAAGAGCTCGAAGAGCTCGACGAGCTCGAGGAGCTCGACGAGTTCGACGACTTCGACGGTGAGATTGAAGAGGCCGGCGCCTCGGCGAGCCTGCGAGGTCCGACGGTCGCCGAAAAGCCCGCCGCGCTCGAGCCTGTCGCGTCCGCGCCCGCACGCCGACCGACCCTGCGGCCCGATGAGTCGGATGGTCCGAGTCGGCCCTTCGAGGGCCGAGATGGTCGCGTAGAGCCTCGCCGCCGCTCGTTGACCGAGGAGGTCATCTCCGAGGGCGCGCAGCGAGGCCCGGACGACGGCGAGCTCGACTTCGACAAGCAGCTCGAGGAGGTCCGGGTGCTGATGAAGTACCACCTCTTCGAGCACGCGCTCGGGCACGTCGACGCGATCTTGCAGCGCTCGCCCAAGCACCTGGTCGGGCTCGAGCTGCACGCCGAGGTCCTCGCTGGCCTCGATCGCGCGCAAGCGTCCGCAGACGTGCGCGCACACCTGGCCGAGCTGCTGCTCGACAGTGAGCCCGAGCGGGCGATTCGACAGGTCGAGCTGGTGCTCGCGTTGGTGCCCGAGCACCGGCTCGGCAAGGCGCTCGCCGAACGACTCGGCGAGATCACCGGTGTGCCCGTCGGCGCTGCGGATCGCCAGGACGCGATGCCGCTTCACGACGATCCGTTCGCCGACATCGACCTCGAGGACGACGTGCTCGGCTCGATCGACGCCAGCGACTCACTGATCGGTCGACGCTCGTTCAAGCGGCCCGAGGCGGAGCTGGCCGAGGACTTGGGCGGCTCGCTCAGCGGTCAGGTGCTGACCGACGAGCTCGGCCTCGATGGCGAGCAGCTCGCGACCGAGAGCCTCACCTCCGCGCCGATCGTCCGCGATCCGCTCGACGTCACCGCGCTCGAGCTCGACGACGCGGACGACGGGATCGACATCAGCAGCGCCGATCCCAGCCTCCACGGCGAGCTCAACCGCCTCGCCGACGAGGACTCGGCCGACTTCGCGATCTCCGTCGATCACGACCAGGAGGCGAGCGAGGGCGAAGACGCGATCGGCTTCGAGGATCGCTTCGGCCTCGACGAGGACGAGAGCGAAGATCGCTTCGGCGGCGATGAAGAGGAGCCCGAGGAGCCCGAGGAGGCCGAGGCTCAGGCGGGGATCAGCCAGATCGGGCGGATCGAGCCGGACGCCGACGCGGTCCCTGTTCGCGAGCCCGAACCGGAGCCCGAGCCTGAACCGGAGCCCGAGCCC
>CBFGLP010001131.1:0-3696 GCA_965649595.1 uncultured Myxococcales bacterium
GAGAGCGAGAGCGAGAGCGAGAGCGAGGGTGAGTCCGAGACCGGCGAGCCGAATTGCGACTCGCCGATGCCCTGCCCTCGCTGCGAGTGCAGCGAAGGTCGGTGGGCGTGCGAGTGCGAGCCCTTGCAGGCGCAGGCGGGGTTGCTCGAGCTAGCCCCGGTCGACTACGCGATCGCTCCTCCCGGCCAGGAACCGACGCCGCTCAGCTCGACCGCGAGCCGACAATTTTGGGCGTTTCGACCCGCGGACAGCGAGTACTGGGACAAGCCGCTGTTCGTGTTCTTCAACGGTGGGCCCGGGGTGTCGAGCGGGATGCTGCTCGGGCTCAACGTCGGGCCGCAGACCTTCGCGCCGGCGCTGGCGGGCGACGCAGCGCTGGCGGCCAATCCGAGCTCGTGGACGCAGCTCGGCAACCTCTTGTGGATCGACGCCCGCAACGTCGGGTTCTCGCACGGCTTGCTCGACGACCCGAGCGACGAGTCGGCGCGCTACGACGCGCTCGCGTTCGACAGCTTCAACAGCTACCGCGACGCGGCCGACTTCGTGCACGTGCTGCTGGGCTTCCTCGCCGCGCACGAGCAGCTGCAGGCGCGCCCGGTCGTGCTGGTCGCGGAAAGCTACGGCGGCACGCGGGCGCAGCTGATGCTCGACATGCTGCTGCACCCACAGGCCTACGCGACGGGCGAGCGGCACATGATCGACGCGTCGCTGAGCGAGGCGATCGCGGCCCACCACCTCGCCGTGCACGGCCGCGCCGATCCGGATCCGGCGACGATCGCCAGCCAGTTCGGCGCGCAGGTGCTGATCCAGCCGGCGCTGACCGGGGTGTACCAGCAGGTCGCGGCGGGCGAGCTGTTCGAGCAGCCGGGCTCACCGGTGTTCGCGCTGGCGGCCGAGCTCGACGCCGACTACCTGACCTGCGCGCAGCAAGGTGGAATCTGCTCGCGCTACGACAACGCGCTCGAGTTCATCGCGTCGCTCGGACGCAGCCCCTATGACACGCGGGCGCCGGGCACCTGGTTGACGCAGCTCTTCGCGCTGGTCGGCGAGCGCTGCAACGACTCGATCGTGATCGAGCAGCTGCTCGGCGTGCCGCTCGCGGACATCGACGGGTTGTCGGCGGCGACGCGCGAGCAGGCCTGGCGGCTGGTCAACGTCGGGGCCTATCCGAGCGACGCCGAGGCTGGTGATCTCGACGACCTGCTCGGTCCGCTCGCGGCCTGGGATCGCTACTTCTTGGTGTTCGAGACCAGCGTGCTGTCTCGCTTTCGCGGGACCCAGGCCAAAACGCTCGACGTCAACCCCGACGACCCGCACTTCGGCGAGGTGTTTCTGCGCAACCTCGAGTGGGTCGACACGCTGATCACCGAAGCGCAGTACGACTTGGTCGTGTACACGCCGGCGATCGCCGAGGCCCTGCGCGAGTACCCCAGCGTCGAGGGGCTGAGCGTCGAGCCCCAGCAATGGACGGTCGATCTCGCGGGCGTCGGTCCGCGGGTGATCGCAGTGCCGAGCTATGCGGCCTCGCACGCGGTCACGCTCGATCAGCCGCTCGCGCTGCGCGACGACGTAGCGGCCTGGCTCGGCGAGTAACCTCAGCCCTCCGGCAGCTCGGCGTCACGATCGCCGACCGCCGAGTCGGCGTCGTCCCAGCCGGACACGTCCGGCAGCGAAGCCTCGCCGCCGCTCGGCGCCTCGTCCGGAGGCGCGAGCGCTGGCCGACTGGCCTTCTCGGACGGCTCGGGCGTCGACGGAGCAGCCGGCTTGCTCGCGCCGCTCGGCTTGCTCGCGGTGGGCTTGCTGCTCGCCTTGCTCGGCTCGCTCGACATGCTCGCGCTCGTCTTGCTCGCGGCCGCGAGCGTGGTGTCGGCCTTGGTCTTGGCAGCCGTCTTGCTCGTCTTCTTCTTGCTCGACCGCGCGTCGGTCTTGGCTGGCTCGACCGGCGCAGGCGGCTCCTCGACTGGTGCGACCTCGGCCACCGGATCGGCCTCGGGGATCGGCTCGGCGGCTTCGTCCGCCGCTTCGCTCGAGCTGCTGCCGACGATCGCCATGAGGATCGCGGTGAGCACGACCGCTCCGCCGAGCGCTCCGAGCATCCACTTCTTGTGGGTCGGATCCTTGTCGAGGCTGCTGACCGGTCGGTGCTCGTCGAGCGAAGGAAGATCGAACGAGGCGCCGGCCCAAGTGTCGGGCTCGCGATCCTCGGCGAGCGCGTGGGTCCCCGCGTGGACGACGGGAGCTTGCACGTCGACGCGCTGCGTGGCACCCGAAGACTGAGGGAGCCCCGCAGGAAGGGTCGGGATCTGGCTCTGCGGCACGTCGACCCGGGGCTGGCCGAGCTGGCTATCGTGGCTGTCGCGCTGGTCGTTCACGGTCCGCATCCGGTCCGGTACCCTAGCGTCCGACCCCCTACTGTCAAGAGAGCGGCGATCGAGCGCCTTGCCCATGATCGGACACCACGACGCTCGATCGCACGGGGATCGCTTTCGTCAGTTTTTGGACTCCTCACGCCACCGAGGCACCCGCTCCAGCGCACGGGGATCACCGATCCGCTCGCACAGGTCCGTGAGCGCGGCGCGGTCGGCCCCCCGCCACTCCAACTCGTCGAGGCTGCGCTCGGCCAGCGGGACATCGGTCCGCAACACGGCGAGCGTGCGATAGAGGTGGGCTTGCTCGCGTCGAGCTCGGAGGCTCTCCGCCAGCGTCGCCGCGCCACGGACCTTCACCGACCACGCCTTCTCGTCGTCGGGGATTGCAGCGATCGTACCGTACGCGGACAACACGGCAGCAGCGGACTTCATGCCCCAACGTGGAATACCCGGGATGCCGTCCGCCTCGTCGCCGACGAGCGCGAGCAGGTCGGGGATCGAGCCCGGCCCGACGCCGAACTTCTCGCGGATGCGGGGCTCGTCGTAGAGCTCCTGCCGACGCCGATCGAAGAGCACCACCCGATCCCCGCGCACACACTGACCGAGATCCTTGTCGGGCGAGCAGAGCAGGACCTGCTCGACGCGCGCGTCGTCGGCAAAGCGCGCGGCCGCGCTAGCGAGCGCGTCGTCGGCCTCGAACTCGACCATCGGCCAGACGACCAGCCCGAGCGCTCGCGCGGCCTCCTCGGCCAATCCGAACTGGGTCAGCAGGTTCGGATCGATGCCCTCGCCGGTCTTGTAGCCCTCGTAAAGTTGGTTACGGAACGACTCGATCACGTGATCGAAGGCGATCGCGACGTGGGTCGTGTCCGGCTCGCGCAGCATCGCTAGGAGCGAGCGCAGCAGGGCCCGCGTCGCGCCGACCTCCCGGCCCTCGTCGGTCGTCGCGGGTGGTGCGCCAAAGAAGCAGCGGAACAGCTCGTAGGTGCCATCGACTAGGTGCAGTCGCATCCTGCGAATGTGCCTGCTGGCCCGGCGCAGGTCGAGCACGACGGCGAGGCAGCGTGTACCATCGTCGACCGTAGTGGTGACGCACGACGACGATGCCCCCCGCCCGGTGACACCCAGCTCGGGCTCGCCTGATCCGCTCGATGAGCGTGCCGGCGAATCGACAGAGATCGATCGTAGCCTGGACGATCCCCCTTCGGTGCCCCCCTTCGCCAGCACCGGTCCTCGACCGCCGACCATCGCGGGCATCCCCGCCGAGGACATCTTCGGAGGGGGAGACGTCGACGGGTTGTTCGCCCCGGCGTTGCCGAAGCTGGGC
>CBFGLP010001132.1:0-2899 GCA_965649595.1 uncultured Myxococcales bacterium
CGCTACCCCGACAAGGCGCTGTTCCTGGCGCTCGACACCTGCCCGGTCTACTGCCGGTTCTGCACGCGCAGCTACGCGGTCGGCCTCGACACCGACGAGGTCGAGAAGGTCAGCCTCAAGCCGACCAACGATCGCTGGGACCAGGCGTTCGAGTACATCGCCTCGCGGCCCGAGCTCGAGGACATCGTGATCTCGGGCGGTGACGCCTACAACTTGCGGGCGGATCACATTCGTCTGATCGGCGAGCGCTTGCTGGCGATGCCCAACATTCGGCGCATGCGCTTCGCCAGCAAGGGGCCGGCGGTCATGCCGATGAAGATCCTGACGGATCACGCGTGGATCGACACGCTCAGCGAGATCGTCGAGCGGGGCCGCAAGGCGCACAAAGAAGTCTGCATTCACACGCACTTCAATCACCCCAACGAGATCACCGAGATCAGCAAGCGGGCGCTGGACCTGCTGTGCGAGCGGGGGATCACCGTGCGCAACCAGACCGTGCTGCAGCGCGGCGTCAATGACGACGCCGCGACGATGGGCCTGCTGGTCAAGCGGCTCGGGCACGTCAACGTGCACCCCTATTATGTGTACGTGCACGACCTCGTGCGCGGGGTCGAGAACCTGCGCACCACCTTGCGGACGGCGATCGACATCGAGAAGGAGATCCGCGGCAAGACGGCGGGCTTCAATACGCCGACCTTCGTCGTCGATGCGCCTGGCGGCGGCGGCAAGCGGGACGCTCATTCGTACGAGTGGTACGACCGGACCACGGGCGTTAGCGTGTATCGGAGCCCCAACGTCGATCGCGAGGCGTTTTATTGTTACTTCGATCCGATCGATCTGCTGCCCGACGCCGGGCGCGAGCGGTGGGCGGATCCGAGCCAGCACACGCGGATCGTCAGCGAGGCGGTCGAAGAGGCGCGGCTGAGCGCGCGGTGAAGGACTCGTCGATCTCGGCCATGATCCCCGTGCTCGCTGGAGTCGCGCGAGCGCAGGGGATCGGTCGATGATGCGTCTACTAGCTCGAGCAACCATCCCCGCAGGGGTCCTCGCCCTCGGAGCCCTCGCCTGTGTCCCCGACGGAGGCCCAGCCTCGAGCGGGGACGAGGCGATGGATGAGAGCACCGAGTCCGACTCGGGCACCGAGTCCGACTCGGGCACCGAGTCCGACACGAGCACCGAATCCGACACGGGCACCGAATCCGACTCGGGCACCGAATCCGAGACTGGTGATGGGGACGGTGATCAGCAGTTCACGCCCGGCGGTTGCATCGATGGTGACGGTCGGATCGCCCGCGGCCTGGTGATCCTCGACAGCCAAGCGAGCCAGGTTCGAACGCTCGAGCCGGACGGCACGAGCTTCACCCATGACATCGTGATCCCCGAGCGGAGTTGGTTCTACGCCCGTTCCGCCAGCAACTCGGGAGAGCTGGCCATTACGGTCAATTACCTCGTCTACGATGGGTTCGAGAACATCCCGCACGCATCCGTGTTCGTGTTTGATCGCGTCTCGGGCGACTCGCTCTGGACCGCCGATGTGGAGGGTTACGAGCTGCGCAACACGTGGTTGTCGGAGGACGGTACGCTCGTCGCAACAACCGGTGTGTCGTGGCCTTACGAGCCGGGCTATGGCGTCATGATCGAGTCCGGCGAGGTCACGCCATTCCCCGGCTTCGAGCCCGCAGGGCCCAAGTCGGCCCAGGGCTGGATCCGTGGGCTTCACATGGAGCCCGGCAACAACAACCTGATCGCCTATGGCTTCATCGCACCCGACATGGGCGCCTCGATCGTGCTCGAGGGCGCCGAGTGGGCTTATCTGCCGCCGAACGAGCCGGAGCGGATCGAGTATGGGGACGTGCAGACTGGCTCGTGGGTGCGCGCCGAACTGGACGTGCTCGAGTCGTTTCCGGTCCCGGAGCTAGCCGGCGCGAAGCTGGCCTCTGGCAACGCGGCCGGCCCCTATCGGCTGGTGTCTGGCTTCGATCCCGTGACCGAGGCGCTCGTGGGAATGGTCCGGCTCGACGTCGATACGGGCGAGCGCATGGTCATCGAGCCGCCGATGCTGGGACCCGATGTCGCGCCGGTGGAGTGCAGCGATGTTCGCCTCGGCGCCGATGGGCGCCTGGTCTACGCCCTCGCCGATCACACCAAGGCATGGGTCGCGCTCAGGGAGCCCGAGACCGAGACCTGGACCGTGCAGGGGCGGCCCATGGTCGACATCAACTTCGTCAACGTCTCCCGGGTGATCGGAGACTGGTGGGTCATCTACGCTGGGCTCGAGCCGGATTGGTGCCCGCCGATGGCGTGGCAGGATCCGGCCCCGGCCGACGTGCTGGCGGGGTTCTCTGCGCAATTGCTCGAGCTCGAGCTCGGGTTGGAGCACGAGTTCGAGACTCAGTGGACGAGCTCGGTGCGGGCCGACAGCAGTGAAACCTGCTTGGGGTGGGAGCTCGTCGGGGGTGGGGTGATGATCTTCGATCCCGTCGATGGCGACGAGCTCGTCATCGACGGCAAGAACTTTGCTTGGCTCGAGTGAGCGACGCTGGTGTTGTGACCGACCGCCCACTCCATGTGACAGCGAAACATCAGCACGAGCACCCGCTGATCGTGTTCGTTACCGTCCTCGCCGTGGCGAGTGGGTCGCGGCATGAAGCCCGCCGCGTAGCGTGAGCCCGACTTGGAAGATGAACTGGAGGTAGCGATCTCGCTTGAGCGGCGGGCGACCGTTGATCAAGAACAAGCTCAACACTCGGGTGGGTTGCTCGTCGATCAATGCCTCGCGCGGCTCCCCGCGCAGGACCAGCATCGGGCTCGCTGGCCAGCGGATCCCGTCGGTCAGCAACTGGGATCGAGCGGCGCCCTCACCAGGTAGGGTCCGCATGGAACCCGCCGCCAACCTGCT
>CBFGLP010001133.1:0-5314 GCA_965649595.1 uncultured Myxococcales bacterium
GTCCTCGTCAGCCCTACCGGGCCGAATCGAGCGGGCCCGATACGATCGCGACAGCGTCGGAGCGCACGCTCTTCGACCGCTCGTCGCTCGTCGTCTGGTGTCTGCGGGGTGCGGGCGATAGGGTCGTCGAAGAGAGCCGCCATGCCCAAGCTGAAGATCATCATCACCAGCACCCGCGAACAGCGCGCGTGCCCCTCCGTGGCCCGCTGGTTCCTCGAGCGCGCCCGCCAGCACGGCGGGTTCGAGACCGAGCTCGTCGACCTCTTGGAGGTCGGGCTGCCGCTGCTCGACGAGCCTCACCACCCGATGAAGCGCCAATACACGCACGAGCACACCAAGCGCTGGAGCGCGATCGTGGCCGACGCCGACGCGTTCGTGTTCGTCACGCCCGAGTACAACTTCGGCATGCCGCCCGCGCTGCTCAACGCGCTCGACTACCTCTACGTCGAGTGGAACTACAAGGCCGCGGCGTTCGTGAGCTACGGCGGCGTCTCGGGCGGGAGCCGCTCGGTCCAGGTGACCAAGCAGACGCTGACGGCCCTCAGGATGATGCCGATCCCCGAGGGCGTAACGATCCCCTTCTTCACCAAGTACATGAACGAGCAGGGCGAGTTCGATCCCGGCGACACCCAAGCCAAGCCCGCGAGCGCGATGCTCGACGAGCTGCTGCGCTGGACGACCGCCCTAGCGACCTTGCGCAGCTGACGAGCACCCCATGAGCCACGAACCCGCGAGTCGAGCATCCACGAGCGAGGCCGTCCTGAGCACGACGGCGCTCGGCTTCCCGTGGAAGACCGTCGATCCCTTCTTGTTCTGCGTCCACCACGACGACGCGTACCCGCGGGGCAACGAGCAGCTGGGCCCGGCCGCTTCGCTGGCTGGCCGCAACATCGGCCAGGACTTCGATGGCAAGGATGGTTGGCGGATGTACCACGGCGACGTCGTGCCCGGGTTCCCGGCGCATCCGCACCGTGGGTTCGAGACTGTCACGATCGTTCGACGCGGGCTGATCGATCACTCCGACTCGCTCGGCGCCGCCGCCCGGTTCGGCGGTGGCGATGTCCAGTGGCTGACCGCTGGCCAGGGGATCGTTCACTCCGAGATGTTTCCGCTGATCCACCGCGACCAGCCCAACCCGGTCGAGCTGTTTCAGATCTGGCTCAACCTGCCCGCCGCCAACAAGATGGTCGAGCCGCACTTCTCGATGTTCTGGCACGAGACCATCCCGGTCTACGAGGCCGTCGACGCGAGCGGTCGGGCGATTCGCGTGACCGTGATCGCGGGTCGGATCGGCGACGTGCGAGCACCCGCGCCGCCGCCCAAGTCATGGGCGTCGGATCCGAGCTCGGATGTGGCGATCTGGACGATCGAGCTGGCCCCGGGGGCCGAGTGGACCTTGCCGCGCGCCAGCGTCGGCAGCAAGCGCTCGCTCTACTTCTTCCGCGGCCGCTCCCTGCAGGTTGCCGGGCGCAGCATCTCGAGCGGTCATGGCGTGCAGGTTCGACCCGACGCCGACGTCACGCTCGTCAACGGTCCCGAGGTCGCCGAGCTGCTGGTCCTGCAGGGTCGGCCGATCGCCGAGCCGGTGGTGCAGCACGGGCCCTTCGTGATGAACACGCCAGCAGAGATTCAGCAGGCCTTCGTCGACTACCGACGGACCCGCTTTGGTGGGTGGCCGTGGTCGAGCGTCGGTCCCGTGCACGGGCGCGAGGACGAGCGCTTTGCTCGACATCCCGACGGTCGGATCGAGCGAGCCCGTAGCTGAGTCACCCCGGGCCCAGGGTCCCGAGAGCGCCTGATCAGGCCTTTTCAGGGCCTGATCAGGCGCTTCCATCGTTGCGCGCTCGATGCTGGCTCACATGCAGACCTGCACGGTCGTCCTCCGCATCCGTGCAGGTTCGCTGCTCCCGATACGAGCACTCGAGATCCATCCGTAATGATCCGGTAGATCGCGCAGCATCGACGAAACGGGATTCGTGAGTTCATTCTTGGCCCTTTGGCACCCAATGGCCCGATTGCTCGAGCCGATTGCATACAGCTCGAACAACCACTCCAGGATGCAGCGCCGCGACCAGGCCGCGCTGACGAGTGCCACGGGCAGGGCGCAAAGGTACCAATTGGTGCCATCCGGCCAGTTCAGCGAAAACAGCGCAGTTCGGCGGCCCCCTGGCCGGTTGCGAGGTACATGGCATCCTCGCCTACGTGCGGCCGATTCATCTCTCGCGCCTTCGGATTCCGGGTGGCGACGTCGACGACCTCGCTCGACTGCACGCAGAGTGGGCATTAGGCCTCGAGCGTTTCGAATCCCTCCGAGCCCAGCGGCTCGCGGCCGGCGTGCCCCCCGAGACGATGCCGGCCGATCTCGTGGATGGCCAGGCTCGCCAGTGGACCTTCAAGTTCACGCTCCCCGAGCAAAACCACGTCGTCCGGACCAGCGCGATCAAGATCTCGAATCATGGCAGCGAGACATCGATCGAGCACTTGGTCGTCCGCGACGGTCGCCCGGACCTACTCAAGGACCCGAGCGCGGCGGCCCCCGAGGTGGTCGGGTGGTTGCTCGACAACATCGAGGGCATACAACCCGCGGCGCTGCGGCAGCGCGAGGTTCGGCGGGTCGACGAGGCCGACGTGGCCGCATTCGTCGACGAGGTGCTCTCGCCGAATCGCGTGACTCCGCAGATCGTGGTCTCGGTCGAGAACGCGACCCGCTCCCCCGCGCTCGACACCGAGGAGCTCGCTCAACGATTGACCGGGATGGCGGCCGTGTACCGGCTCGTGTCGGTTCACGCGTCGTATCGCCTGCGCGACGAGCTGACCAGCCGGGGCATGAGCGACAAATTCGGCTGCTACAACGGCGGCGTCCGAATCTATTGGCCCGGCCTCGGCGCCAGCGATAATCCCTACGATCATCTCCTGCTCTTGCTCGTCCGCTTGCTCTCGCACCCGCCGAGGGCGAGGGCCGAGCACGTCGCGGGGACCTTCTGCGAGCTGATCGCCGAGGGCGAGGATCCTCGTCGCTGGTTGCGGGATCTCGACGCACCGCCACGGCCACCACCGCCCAAGCCAGTCACGATCGCGCCCGAGCGGCCGCGCGCTCCGGAGCCGCCACGGCCGCACGAGCAGCCCTCGGCAGAGCCGCCAGCCGCCGACACACCACGACCCAGCGAGGCTCTTCGACCCCTGCAGGTCGCGCCCGCGCTCGCCCAAGCGACTCCGAGCGAGGCCCCGCAGCCTGGACCAGACGAAGCCCCTTCCCCCTCGTCCGTAGCCGAGCCCCCGCGCCCCGTCGAAGCCGAGCCCCCCACTTCGCTACCCGAGCTCGCGCCCGTCCCTGCCTCCGAGCCGACGTCGCCCTCGCGCGCAGCCGAAGCGATCGAGCGTGGCATCGAGCCCGGCATCGAGCCCGAGCCCGAGATGGAGCAGCTCGAGCCCGCTCGCCCGATTCGTACGCGCGGCCGCTCGACCTGGACCGCGCTCGCCGACGACGTGGTCGCGGCCCTGCAGCTCGCCGACGAGCTCGAGCACGAGCTCGCGGCGATGCGCAGCGAGCTGTCCGAGACACGCAAGGAGCTTCGCCGCGCCCAACAAGAGCGCGACGAGCTCGAGGGCGCGTTCGGGCCACCTCGCTCGGTCGCCGACGCGCTCGCGCGTGCCGAGGCCATGTTCTCCGATCGCCTCGTCGTCGTCCGCAGCGCTCGTGTCTCGGCCGACAACTCACCCTATCGCGAGCCCGGGCGCGTGTTCTTCGTGCTCTCGCTGCTGGCCAATTGCGATTCGGGCAGCATCGGCGACGTGCTGACCAAGGCGCTCGGCGGCAAGGCTCGGTGGAAGCCCAAGGACAGCCCCGAGACCGAGGCGAAGTTCGGCAAGGCGCGGACTTGGACCGACTCGACCGGCATCCCGAAGCTGTTCTCGCGTCACGTGACGGTCGGGCACGGGGTAAATCCACAGAAGTGCCTGCAGATTTATTATGATGTGCTGGGCGACGGCCGAATCGAGGTGGCCTGGTGCGGAGAGCACCGCCCGACCGTCAGCGAAGACACCTGAATTGCCTCCGAGCGCTCCGGTTGGGTAGCATCGCCGCGATGCGCCAAACGAGCCCGTGGCGAGAGGCAGAGGCCTGAGCGATGGCGACCTTCGCCGTCACCGGGGCCAGCGGTCGGCTGGGTAACGTGCTCGTTCGTCGTTTGCTCGACCGCGGCGACCAAGTCCGCGCGCTGGTCCTGCCAAACGACAAGCAGGCCGCCTCGCTCGACGGCCTCGACCAGCGCGGCACGCAGCGCATCGAAGGCTCGGTCCTCGATCGTGCGAGCGTCGAGGCGCTGGTCGAGGGCGTCGAGGGCGTCTACCACCTCGCCGCACGGATCGATCTCGGCAGCGACCGCGACGGCAAGGTCTGGGCGATCAACGTCGACGGGACCGCCAATGTCGCGACCGCCTGCCGGGCCGCGGGCGTCCGGATGGTCCACTGCAGCTCCCACGCCGCGCTCCAGCGCTCCCCGCTCGAGCTCCCGCTCGACGAGCAGCGCCCGCTCGCGCTCGACGACAAGTGCCCCTATCACCGCGCCAAGGCCCACGCCGAGCACCACGTGCTCGAGGCTGTCGACAAGGGCCTCGACGCCGTCGTGTGCAGCCCCGCGACCTTGACCGGCCCCTTCGACTTCGAGCCCTCGCTCTTCGGCGGCGCGCTGATCGATTTTTACAAGGGCAAGATCCCGATCATGCTCGCCGTCGTCTGCGATTACGCCGACTCGCGCGACGTCGCCGACGCGATGATCACCGCAATGGCCAAGGGCCGCAAAGGCGAGCGCTATCTGCTCTCGGGCGAGGTGCTCGACATGCCGCAGCTCGCCGCGCTGCTGCACGAGGTCACCGGCCGGCCAATGCCCAAGCGCTGCCTGCCCTTGTGGGTCGGCTGGGCGATGCTGCCCTTCTCGCTGGCCGCTGCCGCCGTTACTGGCAAGCCTCCGCTCTTCACCGCGGGGGTGCTGCGGGCCGCCGAGTTCAACAAAGAGGTCAAGCACGACAAGGCCGCTGCCGAGCTCGACTTTCACCCGCGACCGATGCGGGAGTCGCTGGCGGATACGCTCGGTTGGTTTCGCGGGCGTGGGTGGATTGATTGATACACCTAATAGTACGCATGCATACTATTAACCTTCATCGCGAGCTTGGGAGACTTCGAGCGGAGCGCAGGGAGGCCTTTCCGATCATGGAGAACGCTCCCTCCTCGGACAGTGGCTCCCCGGGGCGCTGCGCGCGGGCGAGTTAATTGTGGCGACGCGCGCTCGGGACAGAGCCGCGCGCAACGTCCGTC
>CBFGLP010001134.1:0-3474 GCA_965649595.1 uncultured Myxococcales bacterium
GCGGCGAGCGTCTTGTTGTGGGCGAGCACCAAGGTCGGGCGCTGAACCTTTGCGATCACGTTGGCGATCGTGAAGGTCTTTCCCGAGCCGGTGATGCCGAGCAGCACCTGTTGGGGGGCGCCTTCTTTCAATCCCTCGACCAGGGTATCGATCGCCTGCGGCTGGCTGCCGCGGGGCTGAAACTCGCTGACCAATTCGAAGGGGCGGTCGCTGCTGACCCGGGGCCGGACCGCGTTCTCGAGATCCCACTCGAGCGACTCCTCGTCGAACTCGAACCACGCCTCCTCGGCGGTGGCTTTGGTCTTCTGTTGCTGGGTTTGGCTGGACGAGGTGCGTGCGCGACCCATGGGCTCTCCGGAGGCGGGACGATAGCCCCACGTTGGGTCGCGGACGAGGGCGCGCTGGTCATCGCGGTCGACGAGCGCGTGTTGGCCAGCCGCCGGCGGGACGACGCAGGTCCCAGCGCAGGTCGAGCTTGGCCTCGAACACCAGCAGTGGATCGTCGTGTACCGCGGCGAGGCAGTCGGCGCTCAGGCCGATCCACTCGTTGCCGACCCGCACGACGAAGCCGCCGCCGAACACGGTCTCCCGGCGAAAGTCGGTCGGCTTGGCCGGGTCGAACGAGGGCAAGCGAAGGTGCGCAGCGCCGGCATCGAGGGCCGCAGTGAACCACCCGTCGCCGAGGGTGAAGCTCGCGAGGGCAAAGTGGGCCTGCGGAGTGAATCGGCTCTCGTCGACTGGGGGGAAGAGCACGGGCCGATAGTGGGCACCGATCTCGTAGAGGCGGCCGTGCCAGAACCGCAGCGCGCCGATCGGCCATACCTGCGGCCACGCTTGCCCGGGCAGCCAATGGGCCGTAACGCCGACGCTCGCGACATCGAACAGGCCAACGAGCAGCTCGAGCCGATAGAGGTGCGGCGTCCCGCCAGCGATGCCCAGCTCGATGACGCCGTGCTCGAGGAAGCGAGCGCTAGGAGGCGCGGGACGATCCAGCCATCGATCGAGGCGCGCGAGCGGCATGGTTGGGTCGGTCGCGTTCCGCGGCGGGGTGACTGCGATCGACGATTCGCGTTTTGACTCACGCGTGATCGAAGGCGCCGGATCCTCGCTCGATCCAGGACCGAGCAGGAAGCACAGCATGATCGCGAGCGCCGTCGGCATGAGGAGTGAGGAGTGAGATAGCCCCGCAGAGAGTGACGATGGGCCGTCATGTGCGCTGAACGAGCCCTCGGGTGCGCGTGGCATACTGAGGGTCGCTGAAAAGGATCGGAATGGCGAACAAAGCTCTATCCCGTGCCATCTACCTCGTTGCTGCCAAGCGGACGCCCTTTGGCGACTTTGGTGGCGTGTTCAAGGATCTCTCGGCGACCGACCTTCAGGTGGTCGCCGCCAAGGCGGCGCTCGAGGCCGCTCGCATTGCGCCCGAGGCCGTCGATCACGTGGTGATCGGCAACGTCGCCCAGACCTCCGCCGACGCGATCTACATGGCGCGGCACGTGGGCTTGCGAAGTGGTGTGCCGGTTCCGGTCCCGGCGTTGACCGTCAATCGGCTGTGCGGGTCGGGCTTCCAGGCGATCGTCAACGGGGCACACGAGATCCTCGTCGGCGACGCGGAGGTCGTGCTCGCGGGCGGGACCGAGAGCATGAGCCAGGCACCGCACGCGGCCCGAGGTCTGCGCTGGGGTGCGCGTCTCGGTCAGAACCCGCAGCTCGAGGACACGCTGTGGTCCTCGCTGACGGACAGCTACGCAGGCTGTGCGATGGGCCAGACGGCCGAGAACCTGGCGCAGGAGTACGGCATCACGCGGCAGCAATGTGACGAGCTCGCGCTGCGTAGCCAAAAGGCCTGGGCGGCGGCGCAAGAGGGTGGTCGCTTCACCGCCGAGCTGGCGCCGGTGACTGTGGAAGGTCGCAAGGGCCCGGTCGTGGTCGAGCGCGACGAGCATCCGCGCGCCGAGACGACGCTCGAAGGGCTCGCGTCGCTTCGGCCCTCGTTCAAGAAGGATGGGGTGGTGACCGCCGGCAACGCGTCGGGCATTTGCGACGGCGCGGCGGCGTTGGTGTTGGCCAGCGAAGAGGCGGTCCGCAAGTACGAGCTCACGCCGCTCGCCCGCTTGGTCCAGTGGCACGTCGCGGGGGTCGACCCGAAGATCATGGGCATCGGTCCGGTGCCGGCGATCCAAGGGGTGTTGGCGCGGACGGGGCAGACCCTCGACGCCATCGATCTGGTCGAGATCAACGAGGCATTCGCGCCGCAATACCTCGCGTGCGAGAGGGCGCTGGGCCTCGATCGCGAGCGCAGCAACGTCGACGGCGGCGCGATCGCCCTCGGGCACCCGCTCGGGGCGAGCGGGGCCCGGATCACCGCGCACCTCGTCCACGAGCTGCGTCGGCGCAAGGCCAAGCTCGGCATCGGCTCCGCCTGTATCGGCGGCGGCCAAGGCATCGCCGTGATGATCGAGGCGGTATGAGCACCAACGACACGAGCCCGATCGAAGGGGAGCCGCGCGCTGCGGATCTGGTCTACGACTGGAACGCTCGCAACCGCAGGGGACCGCTGAGCCCGCTGCGTGACCGCAAGGTCACCTTCTTCGACGAGACCCTGCGCGACGGCATCCAGTCACCGGCGATCCGCGATCCTTCGCTCGAAGAGAAGCAAGAGATCCTGCGGCTCACGGCCTCGCTGGGTGTCGACGCCGTCGACCTCGGGCTCCCTGGCGCGGGTGGTCGGGCGGTCGCCGACGTGACCGCGCTGATCGAGTTCGCCGAGCGGGAGCAGCTCGGCATCGAGTACGCCTGCGCCGCGCGGACCCACGAGAAGGACATCAACGCGGTCGCCGACATCGCGGACAAGACCGGCCGACCGATCTGGGTCTACGCGTTCCTCGGGTCGAGCCCGATCCGGCTCTACACCGAGAACTGGACGGTCGGCATGTTGCTCGAGCGCACGCGCGAGGCGGCCGAGCTGTGCACCAAGCGGGGCTTGCCGATGTGCTTCGTCACCGAGGACACGACCCGCTCGACCCCGAACGTGCTCGATCAGCTGTTCCGCTGCGCGGTCGAGCACGAGGTCCAACGGCTGTGCCTGTGCGACACGGTCGGTCACGCGACGCCCGACGGGGTCACGGACCTGGTCATGTTCACGCGGCTCTTGCTCGAGACGATCCGGGCGGAGCACGTGGGCATCGACTGGCACGGGCACAACGATCGCGGGCTCGGGGTGACCAACAACATCATCGCGCTCGAGGCCGGGGCCGACCGGATCCACGGTACGGCGCTCGGGATAGGCGAGCGGGTCGGCAACGCCTCGCTCGATCTCACCTTGATGAACCTCAAGCTGCTCGGCGAGCTGCCCGAGCACGACCTGAGCAAGCTCGTGCTCTGGTGCAAGGTCGTGTCGCAAGCGACGCGCGTCCCGATTCATCCGCAGTATCCGCTCGTCGGCACCGATGCGTTCCGCACCGCGACCGGCGT
>CBFGLP010001135.1:0-4100 GCA_965649595.1 uncultured Myxococcales bacterium
CCGAGCGATCCTGCATGGCCTCGAGCAGCGCCGACTGGGTCTTGGCCGGGGCGCGGTTGATCTCGTCGGCGAGCAGCAGCTGAGTGAACACCGGGCCGGGCAGGAAGGTGAACGCGTTGACCTTCTGGTCGAACACGTTGCCGCCGGTCACGTCGCTGGGCATCAGGTCGGGGGTGAACTGGATGCGCTTGAACTCGCAGCCGAGCACGCGGCCGAGGCTGCGGACCAGCAGGGTTTTTCCCAGCCCCGGGACGCCTTCGATCAACACGTGGCCGCGAGCGAAGATCGCCAGCAGGACCTGCTCGACGACGTCGTCTTGGCCGAGCAGCACGCGGTTGATCTCGGACCGGATGGCCGCGAAGGCTTGGGCGAATGTCTGGACGCTCATGATGGGAGGCGAAGGAGGAGCGGGGATCGGAGAAGAGAGGGCTAGCGACGGCTGCCGCGGGTGGCGTCGATCAGGCGGGAGAGCTCGCGCATGAGCTGGAGATCTTGCGGGCTGCCGCGGACGGCTCCCTTGTCCTCGCGCAGCTCGTGGGCTTGCACGAGGATCTGCATGATCTCGGCCTCGCTGCGACCGGTCCGGGCGGCGATCGCTTGCGCGAGCGGCAGGAGCCCCTGACTGGCGCCCGGCTGCAGGCGCTCGCGCAGGCGATCGAGGGCCCACGCGCTGTAGAGCGCGGCAACGTGGCGAGCGGCCCGGTTCTGCGCGTAGCGCTGACCGAGCGTCTCGACGTGCTCGATGAACGACCGACGACGGCGCTGCTCGGCGTCACGCAGTCGAGCGAAGGGGGTGCCTACGGCGGCGTAGAGCAGGGCCAAGAGCAGGAGGATCTGCAGGAACACGGCCCAGAGCTTGCTCTCGCGCATGCTCTCGAGCGGGCTGTCGGCGCCCGAGCCGGTCATCGCGTCGACGAACTCGACCTCGTCGATGTCGTGGGCGCGCAGCATGTTGACCAACAACGCTCCGTTGTCACCGACCGTGAGCGCGGCGTTGGTGAACAGGTCGGGCTCGGCGAGCACGATGATCTTGCCGGGGTTGGTGGCGTCGTCGCCCTCCAGCCTCCGCTGCACGACCGCGTAGGGGCGGGCCGGGGCGAAGCTCCAATTGCCCGTGTTTGCGTCGATCGAGTCCTGCCCGGGCCGGACGAGCAGCTCGTCGGTCCGGATGTCGGCGCTCGAGTCGATCGTGAGCACCCGGCCCGCCGGCGCGAACAAGTGGAGGTTCTGGTAGTACCAGTCGTACTCGTAGGCCGGGCGCAGCTCGGTCTGCAAATCACCCGGCGTGTAGGCGATGCCCAGCTTGGTCGGGAAGTCGAGGCCCGTGGCGATGATCAGCACGCCCGCGTCGTTGTCGACCCAGCGGATCAGCCGATCCCACTCCTCGCTCGTCAGCGTGACGCCGCCGAGCAGCACGATCGCGCCATCGGTCTGAGTCAGCTGCTCGAGCGTCGCGGTCCGATAGCGGGCGTCGATGTCGTTGGCGGCCAGCAGCTCGCCGACCGTACGGCTGCCGGCCGGCCCGTTACCGAGGCCGACGAGCGCACGCGTGTCCGGCTCGGGCTCGGGATCGCAGGCGATCTGACTGCCGAGCCCGAACGCCAGCAGCAGCGCGAGCGTGGCCCGGCTGACGACCGCGACCACGCGCGAGCGGATGCTGTGGTAGCGGCTGGCCTCGGCTGTCGCCAACTCGGCCCCGGAGGGGCCGACGAAGGCGCCACCGAATTGGACCTGCTCGACATCGCGGACGATCGTCCGGACCTCGTCGCGCAGGGCCGGCTTGGACCGCAGCTCCCACAGGTACTCGCCGTTGGTCTTCCAGGGGTCGAGGTTGATCAGCGAGTCGCCTTCGAGCCGGCGGAGCAAGGCCGCGTAGACGTCCTGGATCGCGCCCTCGTGATCACCTCGCGCGGCCGCCTGCTCGGCTCGCGCGAGCAGGCGCTGGACGTCGGTCTCGACCGCTAGGCGAGCCGCCTTGGCGGCGTCGGCCTGAGGATCCGCGACGTCGGGCGGCGGGGCCTCGTCGGCGTCCTCCTCGGCCTTTCCACGCACGAGGTTCTTGACGATCGCGTAGATGATCGCAGCGGCCGCCGCGATCAGCACGATCCACATCAGCACGCGCGCGAAGCCGCCGAGGTTGGGCAGCTCGATGCTCCACGGCTCGGACTCCTCGCGAGGCTTTCGCTCGACGCGACCCTTGCCCTTGCGACCCTTGCCGTTGCGGGCGTTGGCCTTGCGCTCGGACTCGTCAGGCTCGGAGCCGTCCTCGCCTTCACCCTCGCCTAACCAGTCGGGATCGAACTCGAGGTCGACCTCGCGCTCGCAGACCTCGCGATAGCCGGGGCAGCGCTCGAACCCGTCTCGAGCGGCCAGCTCGCACCAGCGCAGGTCGTCGTAGCTGTCCGGCTGGTAGTCGTTGCCTTCGGCGCAAAAGTAATAGCGACGCTGCTCGAGCAGCTCGCGGGTCTCGCTGAGCGCCTCGTGCTTGGGCACGGGCGGCTCTGCGGCCAACAGCGCCGCGGTGAGGAGCCCGGCTGCACCGATCACGCCGCGCCCTCCTGGCTGGCCCCGGTGGCCCGGTTGGCGATCGCCATGAAGCGCAGCTGCACGTCCCAGCCGTCACGGCGGGTACGCAGGTCGACGTAGGCGAGGAAGCGCGCGGTCGCCCAGTAGGGCACCGCGAGGAACAACCCGAGCACCGCCGCCGCCGAGCCGCCCTCGTCGAAGAGCGAGCCGAAGGGCTTGCCGATCTGGAGGATGAAGTCGAACAGGCCGTCGTCGACCAGCAGGGCGGTGATGGCGATGAAGGTCAGCCCGGCGAGCGAGAGCATCAGCATCAAGCCGACCGCCCCCATCGCGTTGCGGCTGATCATCCGGCCCGCCCGAGTGATCGACTCGATCGGGCCGCCCTGCTCGAGCAGGCAGGCCTCGTGCACGTAGGCGCAGCGGCCCCACACCCACAGCGGCGGGAGGATCAAGAAGAACGCCAGCGACGCGACCCCGATCATCACGCGCGTGACGAAGAGCGTCGCTAGGTAAGCAGGCATCCGCCGCAGCGTGTGGGCGAGGATCTCTCGCAGGCCGACATCCTCGGCGAACATCAAGCGACCGACCGCGACCGTGAACACGCCCTGCAGCGGCGTCGCCAGCAGCAGCGCCAGCGTCCACACGGCCACCCACTCCCACTGCCAGAGCCAGCGCGCGACCATGCACAGCGCCCACGCGGGCACCAGCACGAGCAGGCCGAGCTGCAAGAAGCGCTTGCCGGCCGCCTCGGTCATGAAGCGCAGCGCGAGATCCATCAGCTCGCTGACGCTGCGCGGACGCAGCACGATCCGAACCTCGTCGAGCTTCACCGCAGCACCTCGCGCGGGATCGCGGCGCCGGTCATGCTCGCGCTCGCCGGTCCACCGGCGAGGCCGGGCCCGCCCGAGCTCGGGCTGCTCCGTTGCTGCTCGGCGCGGCTCGGTCGCCTGCGCCCACCGAAGCCGAGCCACAGGATCACGAACAGCGAGAACACCCCCGAGGCCATCCACTTGACCTGCGGCGGCAGGCCCGAGGGCGACCAGTAGCCCTCGATCACCGCCGCGATCACCAGCATGGTCCCGGCCCCGACGATCAGGTGGCCGAGCTCGTGCGCCTGCGAGCGCAGCGAGCCGATCCGCGTCTGGCCCTCGGTCCGAACCAGCGCCCAGCCCATCTGCAGGCCCGCTGCCGCCGAGATCACGATCGCGGTCAGCTCGAAGGGCCCGTGCCCGCACACGAACGTGAAGATGTTGCCGCCATGGCCCGCGCGGGTGACCCAGCCGAACACCACGCCGATCACCAGGCCGTTGTAGATCGAGAAGAACAGGCTCCCGAGCCCGAACAGGATCCCGGTCGCGAAGCAGCGAAACGCGATGCCGACGTTGTTGAGCACGTAGAAGCCGGCCATCGCCGAGTCCTGGTCGATGTCGCGGCCCGAGTCGAAGCCCTGCTCGTACATCGCCTCCATCATCGCCAGCTGCTGCGGCGGCAGGATGGTCTGGGCGAACTCCGCCGAGAACAGCGTGGCGATGATGCCGAGCAAGAACGGCACGTAGAAGAGCGCGCTGGCCAGC
>CBFGLP010001136.1:0-4582 GCA_965649595.1 uncultured Myxococcales bacterium
GGGCGGCGTGGCTCAAGCAGCAAGGCAAGCAGTTCACTCGCGAGGCCTCGATGGCGAAGCTCTACGCGTCGGAGCGGGCGTTCTTGGCCTGCAACCGTGCGCTGCAGGTGCTCGGTGGCTACGGCTACACCCGCGACTTCCCGGTCGAGCGCTACCTCCGGGACGTGCGGGTGACGATGATCTACGAGGGCACCAGCGAGATTCAGCGCGTGGTGATCGGGCGCGAGGTCGTGCGGCAATTCTCGGCCCAGGGGGGCTGACTCGGCCCGTTCGGGCCGAAGGGCTAGCTCAGCTCCCGCAAGCGACGTTGCGGCGCTGGAGCTCGGCCGCCTCTTCGTCGCCGGCGATCATCGCCTCGTGCATCAGCCAGCGAAACATCGCGTGGGCGATCGCCGTCTCGCCGCGCTCGTCCCATAGCCAGACCGCGAGCGCGCACAGAGGGTCGTGCACCTGCGAGAACGCGATGCGCACGAGCTCCGTGCCGCCGAGCTGGACCGTGCGCTCGTACTGATCGCGGACGGCCAAGAACTCGCGCAGCTCATCGAGCGGGGGCAGGGGCCGGCGCTCGCGGACGCGCCGCTCGAGCGCCTCGCAGACCAGCGCGAGATCGTCGAGCAGGTGGTGTCGCAGCGTCCGAGCGACCCGTCGCAGCGCGCCCACGTCGGCCTCGAGGGTCGAGAGCGGCACACCGGCGTCGCGGGCCACGGCGAGCAGGTCGGCCTCGATCTGCCGACCGAGCCGCTGGAGGACCAGCTCCGGATCGCCGCCTCGCAAGGCGAGCGCGCGCTGGATCGTCCGCTCGCGCAGGCTCGGATCGCCGAGCGCTCGATCCCAAGCGCGGCCGAGCGCGAGCAGGCGCGGACCGTCGACGTTGCCGGCGAGCAGCGTGCGAGCATGGGTGTCGAGCAGATGCGCGGGCTCGATCACGGGCACGTGCAGGCTCGTCGAGGGGCGGCGAGCCTCGGGCACGGCCTCGACGCGCGCGGTCGCGAGGGCGCGACGCAGCAGCGACAAGCCAGCGATCCGCCCCGGCGCGAGCAGCCAGCGAAGCACCAGCTCGGCGTCGTGTGGCACCGGCGGATAGCCGATCAGGCGCGCGGCGGCGGCCCCCAGCCACCGGGCAGCTCGGCTGCGGCTCCCCGGCGCGCGACCGAGCAGCTCGACCTCGGCCCAGTCGGCCCGCGCCGCCGCGTCGGCGATCCGCCACTCGTCGGCCAGGTAGCGGGCGATCGGCGGGCAGTGATCGTCGTCGAAGCTGGCCACGCTGCGGACGAGCCGGCGAGCCTGCTCGCGATCGCCGACCAAGTCGGCCAACAGCGCGTGGCCGAGCACGCCCGCGGCCTCGAGTCGGTCGAGCTCGCTCGCGCGAGCCTGCAGCCACGCGATCGTGAGCGGGTTGGGGACTCGCTGGCGCAGCGCAGCCCAGGCGCCAGCGACCAGCTGACCGCCGGGGACGTCACCGCGCCACATCCAACCGGCGAGCTGGGCGAGGTTCCAGGCGGCACGCGCTGCGCCGAGCGGGATCAACACGTGGCGGGTGATCGGCCAGGGGAAGAGCAGCACCGAGATCAGCGCGAGCGGGACGAGGTTGGCCAGGTGGCCGCGTGCGACCGAGAGCGCGAACAAGCTCGCACCGAAGCTGAGGATCAGAGCCAGCACCATCGCCCACACGCCGCGCGCCCACTGCCGGACCGGGAGGTGCGGCGAGACCCGGGCGTGCTCCCAGCGATGCAGGAGCGTGGGGATCAGCAGCGCGACGGTGGTGAACGCGAGCGGGACGAGCGACATGGTCACCTCCGCCATCCGAGGGTCGAGGGGGCGTTGGGGAAGGAGGGGAGCACCTCGTCGTCGAGGTGCGCATCGCTGGAGATCGCCTCGCTCCCTGTCGGCCGCGCGACCCACAGCTCGTGCAGCAAGCGACGCTGGGGATCTCGCAGCTCGGCCATCGCCTCGCGGACCTTGGCGGTGTCGCGACGTCCGTCTCCGAGCGGGGTGGCGTAGCGATCGGCCCCGGACAGGCCCAGCTCGAGCATCGCCAGCAGCTTCTGGCCCGCTCGCTCGATGTCGGCGCGCGAGCAGTCGGGCGCGAGCTCGAGCACGTAGAAGGGGTTTTCCAACAGGCGTGCGCGCAGCTCGGGGATCATCGGCGGGCCTGTCGACGCGCCACTCGAAAAATGGTTCCCGAATTCGTCCAGGGAAATCCTCGGGGGGGTTCACGCGCACTCCAAGGAAGGTGAGCGTGATCCACCGACATGTCGGTGGCTGGCCGAGAGGAATCCATCGATCCAAGACCCCCGACCTAGCGTGGGGCTGTCCTTCTCTCCCCAAGATTCGAGTGACACTCCGGCCGCGCCCCGGTGTTGCAACCGCGGACGCCCGAGGCTGATGGCCATCGACGTCGAAGCCGCTTACCGACGCTACGGGCCGATGGTGCTCCGTCGCTGCCGAACCATGCTCCGCGACGAGCAGCGGGCCTATGACGCCATGCAAGACGTGTTCGTCCAGATCCTCCGCCACCAGGAGCGCCTCGACGACCGGGGCATGTCGAGCCTGCTCTACCGCACGGCCACCAACGTGTGCCTCAACAAGATCCGCAGTCAGTCGCGCCGACCCGAGGACGCGCAGTCCGACCTGCTCGCGCGCATCGCTGGGAGCACGGTCGCCGAGGAGGATCGCACGGCTGCGCGAGCGCTGCTCGATCGGCTGCTCGGGCACGAGCCGGACTCGACCGCCACGATCGCGGTCCTGCACCTGCACGACGGGCTCACGCTGGAGGAGGTCGCCGAGGTGGTTGGCTTGTCCGTGTCGGGCGTCCGCAAGCGTCTGCGCAAGCTCAAGGCAACCCTGCACGAGCTCGAGGCTGCGTCATGACGGATCGCTCGACTCCCATTTCGGCCCCGGGGGCGACGAAGCCCGAAGCTGGCCAGCGCTCGATCCCGGCGCTGCTGCTCGAGCAGCTCGAGCTCGGCGAGCTGTCGCCCGAGCGGCGCGCGGCGATCGAGGCCGAGCTGGCCCGCGCACGCGAGCGCGGCGAGGTGGACCCGCTCGCGGACCTTCGCGCCTCGAATGACGAGATCCTCCGCGATTACCCCAGCGAGCGCGTGGTCGCGGACATCCGTCACCGCGAAGCTCGAGCCGTCCGGGCTGAGGGGCGTCGCGCGAGCGGGTGGGCCTGGGCCGTGCTGCCGTTCGGCGCCGCGGCGGGCGTGCTGCTGTGGATCGGCCTGAGCGACGACCCGAGCGGCAGCGTCGGCGGCTCGGATCCGATCGCCCGGATCGACGATCAGACGCCCGAGACGACTCGCATCAAGGGCGGCGTCAATGCTCACTTGGTCGTCGACCGCAAGCTCGGTGATGGACACGAGCGGCTGGTCGCCGACGAGCTCGTGAGCCCCGGTGACCGTCTGCAGGTCAGCTACGTGCCCGATGGGCACCGGCAGGGGGTGATCGTATCGATCGATGGCCGCGGCGTGGTCACGCTGCACCACCCGAGCACTCCCGACGGTGATCCGGGCCTGGCCGAGGGCAAGGAGGTGCCGCTGGCCGAGAGCTATGAGCTCGACGACGCGCCAGGGTTCGAGCGCTTCGTGCTGGTCACCGTGACCGACGAGCAAGCGATCCGCGTGGACGAGGTGATCGCCGCCGCCGAGCAGCTCGCCGCGGATCCGCAGCGCGCCCGCACGCAGCCGCTCCCGCTCGTGGGTGAGCGTTGGCAGCAGAGCTCGATCCTGCTGCGCAAGCCAGCTGCGGGCGCCGGTGCCCCGGTCCCCGCAGGCAACTCGGAGGGGCCGTGAAGCTGTTCGCCCGAGCTCTGCTACCAGCCGCGATCGGTCTGCTCGGCTACCTCGGCCAGCCCGGACCGAGCCTCGTGCCCACGGCCAGCGCCGCCGAGCCCGAGAGCGCGGACAAGGACGCGAACCTGCGCCGCTTCGCGCTCTTGGTCGGGGCCAACGACGGCGGCAGCGAGCGCGAGCGCCTGCGCTACGCCGAGACCGACGCGGAGCTGCTGGCCAAGGCTCTGACGGAGCTCGGCGGCGTCGATGCCCGCGATCGCGTGACCTTGACCGATCCCGATCCGGCCGCGCTCGAGCAAGCGCTCGGCGAGCTCGCCAAGCGGGTCGCAGCGGCCCAGCAAGCCGGCGAGCGCGTGCAGCTGATCTTCTACTACTCGGGCCACAGCGACGAGACCGGCCTGCTGCTCGGCGGCGTCCACTTCGACTACAAGCGCCTGCGCAAGCTGATCGACCAGATCCCGGCCGACGTGCGCATCGCGGTGCTCGACTCGTGCTCGAGCGGGGCGTTCACTCGCTTCAAGGGCGGCAAGAAGCAGGCGCCCTTCTTGGCTGGGAGCGCGGCGCAGATCCGCGGTCACGCCTACCTGACCTCGAGCTCGGCCGACGAGGTGGCGCAGGAGAGCGATCGGATCGGCGGGTCTTTCTTCACCCACTTCCTGGTCACCGGCTTGCGCGGCGCGGCCGATGCCGACGGCGATCGCCGCGTGACGCTCGACGAGGCCTACCGGTTCGCGTTCGACGAGACGCTCGCGCGAACCGAGGCGACGGCCGGGGGCCCGCAGCACGCG
>CBFGLP010001137.1:0-2546 GCA_965649595.1 uncultured Myxococcales bacterium
GTCACTGTCGGCATCGAGAATCGGACGGTTCGTTCATGACCCAGACCGCCACCACCGTGAAGAAGCTGACCCGCGAGCAGATGGCCGCGCGCGTGGCCCGGGAACTCTCGGACGGGCAGTACGTCAACCTCGGCATCGGCATGCCGACGCTGGTTGCCAACTACGTGCCCGCGGGCGTCGAGGTGATCCTGCACAGCGAGAACGGCCTGCTCGGCATGGGACCCTTCCCGACCGAAGCCGAGGTCGATCCCGACCTGATCAACGCCGGCAAGCAGACCGTCACGGCGATCAAGGGCGCGAGCTTCTTCGGCAGCCACGAGAGCTTCGCGATGATCCGCGGCGGCCACCTCGACCTGTGCGTGCTCGGGGCCATGGAGGTCAGCCAGCACGGCGACCTCGCCAACTGGATGATCCCCGGCAAGAAGGTCAAGGGCATGGGCGGCGCGATGGACCTGGTCGCGGGCGCCCGCCGAGTGATCGTGACGATGGAGCACTGCAACAAGGACGGCGAGCCCAAGCTGCTCACGCACTGCCGGCTCCCGCTGACCGGCAAGGGCGTCGTGCACGAGGTCGTCACGGATCTCGGGTATTTCAAGGTCGGGCCGGGCGGCTGCGAGCTGCTCGAGATTGCCCCGGGCGTCACGGTCGAGCAGGTCCGGGCGCAGACCGAGTGCGAGGTCGAGGTGTCGGACAACCTCAAAGTGGTATCGGTCGGCTGAGCGATGAGCGAAGAAGCGAAGCCCGGCCGCCGTAGCGAGATCGAGGTCGGCATCCGCATCGGCGAGACGGGCGTCGCTTACTTCGGTGTCGAGCAGGTCAACCGCGAGCTCGCGGCCGGGGCTCGCGTCGTCGAGCTCCGGCCGGGCGGCGCGGTCGTCCACAAGCTCGGTGAAGCGGGTGAGAGCGTGCGAGTGAGCCTCGCTGGCTGCCAGCTCATCGTCGTGCTCGAGTCCCCCTGAGCTGGCCATGGCGATCAGCATCGACGGCTTTTGCGTGGTGGTGCGCGTCAGAGCGCTCGACGAGCGCTTCCCTGGCGGCCTCGCGGGCTTCTTGGCTATGGGCAATGGCGTGACCGCGTGCTCCGACGGCACGCTCGCCCGGATCGCCTTCATGGCCCACGAGGACATGACCCACGCCGGCGCCAGACTCGACGAGCTAGGGCTCGGACCAAGCCCCGAGCGCGCGGCCGATTGGGTCGAGGTGAGCGCGGCCCGAGGTCCCGACCCGAGCTGTCGCTGGCTCGAGTTTGGCCGCTACGCTGGTTGCTCGGCGGTGTGGCTGCGCGGGACCAACCCCGAGCCGCTGGTCGTGCCGCCCCACTGGACCCACCGCCACGCGCTGCACAATAACATCGACCGCAGCAAGCTGCGCTTCGTCGAGCGCAAGGACGGCGTCGAGGAGTGGGTCCACGTCGACACCGGAGAGAGCTATTACATCGCGCGGCGCGATGACGCCGAGACCCGCGACGCAGCCGAGCAAGCGCGGATCGACGCGCTCTTTCACGAGGCCGGCAAGCTGCTCGGCCCCTACCTCGATCGAATGAACAACTCGAACCCCCAGCTCGGCCTGCTCGCGCGCTGGCGGGTCAAGCGAGGCGTCCGCAAGTACGAGCGTGTCGTCGAGGCGGCGCCCGAGCACGCGGCCGCGCATTGGCTGATCGGCGTCAGCCATCGCTTGCTCGGCGATCGCGAGCGCTCCTACCAAGGGTTCCGACACGCCTACTTGCTTCGCCCCGACCACGCCGACGTCGCCCGCGAGTACGTACTGCAGTGCATGGCGACCGAGCGGGCCAGCGAGGCCGTGCGAGCCGCCGAGCGAATCTGCGCGCTGTATCCCAACGACGTCGGCCTGCTAGCGAATTTCGGGCTGACCCTGCTGGTCGCGGGCAACGTCGAGCGGGCGTTGACGGTCACCCGCCAAGCGCTCGAGCGCGACCCCGACGACGAGATCACGCTCATGCTGGTGCGGATGATCGAGGACGTGGCTGCTGGCCGTCGCCCACGGCCGACCCGCTATCCCCCCTGACTCGATCCTCGAACGCACGTTGACGATTTTCGTCCAGCCGTGAAAAGCTCGCCTCGACCATGCCGACCTGGCGAGAGATCCAAGAGTATGTCCGCTCCAAGTACACGCTCAACGCCGACGACGACGAGCGCTTCTCGTTGATCTGGGAGTACGATGACGGCCGGACCCAGCTGATCAACGTTCGCCACTTCAACGCTTTCGACAAGGACTGGGTCGAGTTCCGTAGCGCCGTCTGCAAGGAGGCCGAGATGGCCCACCGGGTCGCGCTGCGCAAGAACGACGACTTCGTGGTCGGTGCGCTGTCGATCGACGAGGATGGCGACTACTGCTTCGTCTACTCGGCCTGCCTCGACACCATGGACCCCGACGAGTTCGAGCTGCCGCTCCACGTCATCGCCCGCACGGCTGACCGGCTCGAGAAGGACTACTCCGGCGAAGACCGGTTCTAATTAGCCCCCCACATAGGTCGTGCACTCAGCTCTTTAGCCCCCCGCAGGCGTAGTGCACTCAGCCACGCACGG
>CBFGLP010001138.1:0-2253 GCA_965649595.1 uncultured Myxococcales bacterium
GCGATCAGGCGCGCGAGCTCGGGCGTCTGCCCGGCCTCGTCGACGGCCTCGAGCAGGCTGCCGTTCTTCGGCAGCTCGAACGCGATCACGGCCACGTCGATGCGCAGCGGGTGCTGAATGTTGCGGACCTCGAGGCCCGACGGCGAGCGGCAGGCCTGGATCAGGTGACCCTCGGACAGCTCGAGCTCGAGCGCCTGAAGGCCGCCCTCGCGGTCGCCGGCGATCCGCACGGGCGCGCCGCTGCCGGTCAGCATGCCGAGATCGATCGTCCCGCGCACGGCGGACTCGACCTCGTCGATCACCTCGCTCTGGATGCCGAGCTCGAGCAAGGCCAAGCGGAGCGTCCGGCCCTCGCTCAGCTTCGACTCGAGCCGCAGGCGATCCTCCATCCCCGAGAAGATCCGGGCCGGGTCGCCACCGCAGGCGTCGTCGAGCGGATCGGCGAAGCCCGAGCCGCCGCTACCGCCGACCACGGCGGACTTGGCCTCGAAGCTGTCGAGCGAGCCCTCGTCGCGCCACACGAAGATCCACGCGTTGATCAGCGCGAGCACCAGCAAGAGCAGGATCGTCCGGTTGCGCGCCTTGAACTCGGCCGGGTCGCGCTCGCGCAGGCGCTTGGGCGCGGCCTCGCGTTCGCTCGGATCGACGCGACGGTTGGTCGAGCGGGCGCGGGACTTGGCCTTGCTGCCCTTCGAGCCGGACGCTCGCGCGCTCCGGTCCCGCGGTCGGTCGGAGCCGCCGACGGGACTGCGTCGATTCTGCTTGCGCGCCACGAAGCCGCGCTATCAGAGGGGGGTCGACGACACAAAAAAGCGGCCGGTGGGGCAGGGTGGGAGCGGCCCGCGTGGGTCCGTGCTCGCGGCGCAGAGTCGAATTCTTGACGCGGGTCGACTCGCGGGCCGGTGAGCGCTCATCGGCGCTGCGGTACGTAGAGCGCGAGCTCGCCGCTGCGCAGCGCCGCGATCACCCGCCGCTGAAATTCGAGCTCGTGCTCGTTGCCGATCACGCGGGTCACTTGGTTGAGATACGCATAGACGGCGAGCAGCAGCCACGCGAGGCCGCGTGGGCTCGGATCGTGCAGCGCTTGGACGACGACCCGACGGGTGGCGTCGATCTCCAGCCGCGTGTCGCCGCCCTGGATCATCCCGCCCTCGGGGAGCTCGTGATCGAGCAGCCAGATGCGAGTAGCGACCTGGCGGTGCTGGCTCGGGAGGTTGGCGAAGCGATCGGGGCGCAGCCGATCGAGCCAGTGCTCGAGGTTCGAGGCGAGCGAGGGGAGGTCGAGCGGGCGTCCGGGCGGCCAGGGGATCAGCGCTCGCCCCTGGCTCGACGTCGGCTCGGGGCTGGGAGCGGCCTCGCGCTTGGACGCGGCCGAGGCAGGCAACGCGACCCGCTCGGGCGAGAGCCGAGCGTCGAGCCAAGCTCGCAGCCACGCGGGCGCGTCGCTCGAGAGCAGCGCTGACCAGTCGCAGGCGGGCAGCTCGTTGTTTCGAGCGCTCGCAAACGTGCGCGACCAGTGGCGCACGAAGTGATCGAGCATGCGGTGGACCGAGAGCGGGGTCGGTCCGCCGGCATCGATCAGCGGGAGCCCGAGGATTCGCTCGGCGAGCGGTGTGCTGACGAGCACGCGCAGATCGTCGCGCTCACCCAGCAAGGTCAGCTGCTCGCCCGCGTAGTCGAGCAGGGTCTGGCAGGCGCGCTCGCGTAGGTGCGGGTCGTCGACCAGCGCCGGGAGCCGACCGACCAGCCCCTCGAGCAGCCGCTCGCCGGCCCGGTGCAGCTCGGTCCGCAAGAGATCGCGCTGCCCGACCGACCACGCGATCGCCTCGTCGGAGGCACTCACGCGATCGAGCTCGAGCGTGCCGACCGGGCCCCAGCTCGGTTGCTCGCACAGATCGATCACTCGGGTTCCTTCGGCCTCGCGCACGCTCACCTGCACGCGACGCGGACCCTGGCCCTGTACGGGGATCCCGAGCACGCCACGCAGGCCCGCGAGCGCGTGGTCGAGCTCGCGGGGGATCAGCATGTCCTCGCGGATCAAGAACGCCTGCTCACCGCGGGTCGGCCCGGCCAGCGCCTCGTGATCGTCGATGTCGAAGTCGAAGGCCAAGTGCACGCGGCCGAGCGGGGCGAGCAGGCGATAGACGAAGGCCGAGACCGCGAGCGAGCTCGGTCGCGTGGACGCGGGACGTCGCTGGCCCTGGCGGGCGGCGTGGACCAAGGTGCCTAGCTCGGCAGCGCCGAGGCCGTGGC
>CBFGLP010001139.1:0-11722 GCA_965649595.1 uncultured Myxococcales bacterium
GATCAAGCCAGCATGGCCGCGGAGGCGCCCTTGATCAGCCTGACCGACAACACCTCGCGGATCGACGAGCTGCTCGACGAGTGGAACGGCACCAAGAAGGACGAGGCCGACAGCACCAGCGAGATCGGTGGGTGCACGTGCAGCGTCGATCCGAGCACTGGCACCGCCGGTAGCATCGCGTTCGGGCTCGCCACGCTCGGGCTGTTCGGGCTGGTCCGCCGTCGGCGGGACTGAGCGAGCAGCTGGCTCCGAATCGCTGGAGGGCGTCGGCGACTTGCCGGCGCCCTCTCGCTTTGGCTCGAGCGATCAGGCGCGAGCGCGGGCCGGCAGCGCGGGCGCGGGCTCGACCTGCTCGACGATGCTGAGCTGCTCGATCTCCTTGTTGCACGCGGGGCACAGGAAGGGCTCCGAAGCGTAGGCGTGCGCCGCCGTGATCCCGCCGATCGCCGCGGCGAGGTAGAAGGGCAGGAAGGGGATGTTGAGCGGCCCGAGGCATGCCATGCCGAACAGGCCAGCGAAGCTGACCGTGTAGGCGCCGATCAGCGCGAGCCCAGTGAGCAAGCGCGAGCGGGGAGCGGGAAGGATGGCGCGGCAGTGGGGGCAGTTGGTCGGGTGGGCCATGGGGTCTCCTATCGGTTGATAACCTTGCGGCTATCGATTGATAGTCTGCTTACCTATCGATCGATAGCCTGTCCAGGAGGAGCTGCGCGCAGTTCTTGCGCACATGTCCGAAGGCGCATGAATTCATGTGCTCAGGGCATGCTCGACCGGCTCCTCGTTGTCAGCGTCCGCCCGCCGAAGCAAGGTTTCCCCGTGGCCAAGACCCGAGCGCGAAGCCAACGACCCCGGCCACCTTCGCGCGTACCCGAGCCCGAGGCTGGCGCCTACCCGCGCAAGCACGAGACCGTCGAGCGCCACCGCGAGATCCTCGCGGAGGCCCTGCAGCTGATGGCCGAGGTCGGCTACCACGGCGCGTCGCTGCGCGAGCTGGCCAAGCGGCTCGGCATCAGCCAGCCGAGCCTCTACCACTACTTCTCGAGCAAGGAGGAGCTGGTCGAGCAGATCATCGACGCCTACGGCAACGACATGATCGTCGGAGGTGGTGGGCTGCTCGCACAGGTTCACGACGCCGAGGGGCTGCTCGCGCTGCCCAAGCAGATCCGCGAATACGTGCTCATGATCTGGGGGCCCAACTCGGATCACCCGAAGTTCACCCGCTTCGTGTTCTCGATCTCGCGCCTGCAGCCGCGCTTCGGCGAGCGCAACCGCGAGATCTTCGTCGATCGCGTGCGGCAGGTAGCCATGGCTGCGCTGGTCCCAGTGGCCGCGACGACCGGGATCCCGGTCGAGAAGCTCGCCTATCCGCTGGTCGCGTTGGTCAACGCGATCGGGTTTGCGATGATGGAGGAGCGGCTGCTCTTCGACGAGCGACCGATCCGGCCCGAGGTCTACGAGCTGGCCGACGTGGCGGTCGCGATGACGGAGAGCTGGCTGGCGCACCTGCTCGCCGAGGCGCGGGCCAGCCAGGGAGCGGCCGAGTCAGCCGCTCGTGGCTGACTCGTCGCCAGGTTCGGGAGCGTCGGTCGGAGCCTCGCCGGTCTCGCCCGTCTCCGACGCGTCGGCTTCGGTGTCCTGGCCCGCGACCTCGACCTCGTCCAAGCGAGCGTCCTCGCGGGCCCAGGTCTCGCGCCGCTCCTCGTACCAGTCGAGCCGCTCGATGTCGCCGGGCTCGAACGATCCGCCCGCCGCGGGCAGCCGGGTGAGCGCGACCAACCATTGCCCGCCGACGCCGAGCATCACGCAGAGCAGCGCCGAAGCCGTGGCCATCCGCGCGGGCCAAGGACCGGGCGAGTGACGCAGGCCCGGCTCGCTGACGGTCTCGTCACCGAAGTACATCGCCGCGATCACCCGCAGCGCGGTGAAGGCAGCGAGCGCGAGCTGCAGCGCGACCACGACGATCATCCAGCGCATCGCGCTGTGCTCGGTGAGCGCCCGTAGCAGCTCGAGTCGACCAATGAAGCCAGCCAACGGCGGAAGACCGATCAGCGAGAGCAGGCAGATCGAGAACGCGAGCGCGAGGCCGGGTCGGCGCGTGGCCATGCCGGCCCAGTGCTGCATGCGGATCTCGGGCCCGCGGTGGCCACGAGTGGCAGCGATCGCGGCGAAGCAACCGATCACGGCGAGCACGTGGGCGACCAGCAGCGCGAGCGCGGCGGCGAACGCTTCGTCACCGACCAGGCGCGACCAGACGATCTCGTGCCGTGGCGCGATCGCCCGACCGCCGGCACCGACGTGGCCGTGGAAGCTGGCCGCGGCGACGATCGCTAGCAGCACGAGCGAGACCTGCAGGGCGGCCAGCGCCGCGACGATCCGGGTCAGCCGACGCTGGCGCAGAGCCAGCACCGCCGCGACCGTCCCGCTGATCAACGCGATCGTCGGCAGCGGCCCGGTCCAGCCGTAGGGCTCGTTGGCCATCCGCGGCATATGCAGGCTGCCAACGAACACGCGCAGCAGCACGGCGACGACGGCGATCACGACCAGGGTCGAGCGCAGGGCGGCGACGTGGACCGGGCCATCCTCGTCGAGCTCGCGGCGGCGCGCGAAGGGCCAGACACCCAGCTTGGCCAGCAGCGCGCCGAGCAGCAGCAGCACCCCGGGCAGGAAGAGCGCGGCCGGGGCCATCCCGCGCGCGATCTCGGCGTGGGCCTGGCGGAACATCGCGGGGTCCTGGCGAGCGACCTGTTCGCCATACTTCTCGAGCACCAGCACCCAGCGCTGACTGCCGCCCCACAGCGCGAACACTCGAGTCACCTGGCGACCGAACCCATCGATCGAGGTCGTGCCGAACGCGGCGTAGATCAGCGCGATGCCGAGCAGCAACAACGCCGAGCCGATCAACGCCGGGACCAGCTGGCGGACCAAGAGCGCCTGCTTGGTCGGCGTCGAGCCGGCGTCGTGGGTTGCGAGCAGCAGCACCAAGCCGGTGAGGCCGAGCAGCTCGACGCCGAGCCAGACGGTCATCAGGTCGGCCGCGTGCACGCACACCATCGCGCCGGCGCAGGCGAGCAGCAGCAAGGGCTCGCGCTCGCCCGAGCCCCTCGGCGAACCACTCTTCGGGGCCGACGCGATCACCTGCCCGTGCTCCCGCGCGAGCCCGACGACTCCGGCGGTGGCGATCAGCACCAGCAGATCGAGCAGCGCCGTGGTGTGATCGACCAGCAAGAACTCGCCCGCCAAGAAGCGGCCGCGATCGAGCTCGGGCTGGCCGTAGTGATGGAAGCCGCTGACGATCGCCACGCCGAGCCCGAGCAGCGCGAGCGGCCGCTGAAAGCCGGGCTCACGCGCACGCGCGAACGCGTCGGTCAGCAACAGGACCACCGCTGTCAGCACGACGATCCACAGCGGGGTGAGGCCGAGCAGATCCTCGGCGATCGTGGTTGACTCGCGGGCCCACGCGATCACGGCGCGACCTCCTCGTCGTGGTGCCGGTGCCCTTCGCCACCGGGCAGGCCATAGACCTGGCGAATGCGCGCGGCAGGATCGAGGCAGAGGCTGACGAACTCGTCGCGCAGGCGCGGCCGCGGCTGTTGGCTGCCCTCGATCGCCAGACAGCGCGCCCGATGCAGCTCGTCGACGGCTCGCTGCTCGGCGGGCAGGATCCGCGCGAGCAAGGGCCCGCTGGCGAACCCACCGACCAGCGCGAGCGAGAGCGCCAGCACCCCGACCGCCTGCTCGCGCGCCTCGAAGGCGGCGAGCCGGGGGGCGAGGCCCGGCCGCGGCTTGCCGCGACCTGCGTGCCAGAGGCTGCGCAGGATCCCGAGCCCGCCGAGGCTCGTCAGGATCACCGCCAGCGAAGCCCACACGCGCGGGCGCAAGAGCTCGAGCGAGCCATCGTCCCCGATCACGCCCGCGACCACACCGAGCTCGGCGACGAAGCCAACCGTACCTGGCAGCCCGACCAGCACCAGCACCGCCGCCATCGCCATCGCCAGCGCGCGAGGTGCCACGGCCGCCCACCCGGCGAGCTCACCGAGGTTGCCGACCTGCTGGCGTCGCAGCCAACCGAACACGGTGGCGAGCATCGTCAAGCCGAGCCCGTGGGCGAGCAGGTAGAGGCCCAACGACGCGCGCGCGCCCGCGCTGCCCGACAGCGCCGCGATCACGGCGAGCGCCACGTGCAAGAGCGCGGCGTGGCCGAGCAAGCGACCAGGCTCGCGCTCGGCCCAGCAAGCGAGCGCAGCGTAGGCAGCTCCGACCACGGCGATCGCCGCGAGCGGGTCGGCCCACTCACCTGCGGCGAGCGGGAACGAGGGCAGCGCGACCCGCTGGAGCAGGACCACCGCCATCGGCATGCCGACGCCCGCCAGCACGGCGATCACGGGGGTTGGTCCAGTCGCGCCGAGCGGGCCGAGCCAGCTCTGCAAGGGGAACAGCGGCAGCGCTGCCGCGAGGGTGATCAGCACCAGCACGAAGCCGAGCTGCTGCAGCGGCGCTGGCATCACGACCTCGGCGAGCGCGTCCATGTCCCACGCCCAAGCGCCACCGGTCGCGTGCGAGTGGGCGACGCCGAGCAGCACGATCGCCGCGAGCAAGCTGAGCGCGCCCGGCAGCACGTGCAGCGCGTAGCGGCGGGCCGCCGAAGTGCGCCCAGCGACCCCCTGCTTGCCGTCGCCGCGCTCGCCGACCAGCACGATCGAGATCACGATCGCCAGCTCCCAACAAGCCGCGAGCACGATCAGATCGCGCGCGAGCAAGAACCCAACGTAGGCCGCCTGCAGCACGAGCATGCCCACGACCAGAGGCGGCTCGCCAGGCCGCGGCGGCGGCCCGATCAGCAGCGCGAGCGGAAAGATCAACCCGACCAACGCGAGCGGAGCCAGCGAGCTGCCCTCGAGGCCGAGCGACCAGGCGACACCGAGCCCAGGCAACCACGCGTGAACGTCGAGCTGCTGGACTGGCGGGCCCTCGGGATCGAAGCGCAGCAGCAAGAGCCCGATCACGATCAGCTCGAGCAGCGCGCCGATCCGGCCGATCCGGCGCACGAGGCCGGGCTCGCTGCGCGGCAGCACGCCGACCACCACCGCGGCGGCGAGCGGGACCAGCACGGCGAGCGTGGTCAGGCCGATGCTCATCGCGGCTTCTCCGTGCGGTCGAGGCCCGGATCACGCGGGCCCGATGCAGGCCCGACGATCGCTGGGTCGAGTCGGGGGTCCGTTCGCGGCGGTGGAGCGGCGGGTGGCTCCGTCAGCAGCGGCTCGCTCGTGCCCGGCTCGCTCGCCTGCTCGGCGTCGCCACGGGCGGCGTCGCGCTCGAGCCCGCCTGCTCGGATCAAGCGCGGCCGCAGGCCACCGAACCCGTGCGGCGGCTCGGGCAGCGGCGCGACCACGGAGGGCTTGAAGAACAACCACCCGAGCACGAACACGACCCCGAGCAGCAGCCCGAGCACCGCCTGTCGAGCGCCGCTCAGGATCAAGCCGCGTCGACGCAGGCGCGGCTCGAGCCCGGCGCCGAGATCCCGACTCAAGCTAGCGATCACGCGCGGCCCCTCTTCGAACAGCCCGCGACCGAGCCCACGCGCGGCCAGCTCGGCCAGCCCGACGAAGCCCAGCCCGATCCCCCCGAACGAGCGACGCGGGATCGCCAGCGCCCGCTCGAGCATCCCCGCTGCCGTGCTCAGCTCGTGACCGTCGCCGCGACGGAAGTGCTCGCGCGACCACAGCCAGCCGAACCCGGTCAGCAAGGCGGTCAGCACCAGGGCTCCGGTCGTCCAGCCGAACGCGAGCGATCCATCCGGCCCCCGGAAGCCCTCGCGGATCTGCAGCGGCACGCTCGGGTGCCCGCCGACCTCCGGCAGCAGCTTGGCGATCCACGCGGTCGGCCCCGCGGCGAAGCCATAGAGCTCGGCCAGCGCGAGCAGCCCGAGGCCGAGCAGCGCGAGCGCAGCGAGGGCGGACGAGAAGAAGTCGAGGCCGTCCTCCGGCAGCTCGGGCCCGGATGTCCGCTCGTTGGCCTCGTCGCGGTGGTACCAGAGCCGACCGATCGCCGCCGCGTGGCCGAGCGCGAGCACCAGCACCAAGACCGCGGCGATCCACGAGAACCAAGGCGCGAGCAGGTTGTTGCGCGCGAGCACGTCGACGGCCAGCCGCCCGAGCGCGACGAAGCCGAGCGCTGGAGCGATCCCGGCCACGCCGAACGCCAGCACGCGGGTCACGTGGCCAGTCACCGTTGGCAGCCGCGGTGAGCCTGACGAGGCGGTGAGCAGCGCCAGACGCAGCCCCAGCCGACCGAGCACGTGCGCGAGCAAGAGCAGCACGGCCGTCCGCCAGGCGCCGACGCTCAGCGCGAGCGCGATGGCCCCGAACCATGCCATCGCCGTCCCGGCCAGCGCTTGCTCGTCGCCCGGTCGCTCGCGTCGACGCGCCTGCCCGCGACCTGGACGGACCAACGCGACCGCGACCCCGAGCGCCCCCGCGACCACCCCGAGCAGCGCGAGCGTGGCCATCAGCGTGGGTGAGCACGCGAGCACCCGTTGGTAGCGCAGCAGCAGGTAGAGGGCCGGGACCGCCACGATCACCGCCTCGAGCAGCGCCTCGGCGATCGAGCTGCCGAGCTGCACGAGGCTGCCCAGCCGCACCGCGACAGCGACCACCAGCATCAGCGCCAGCGCGTCGGCCAGCGGGACCCCGAGCGTGTCCGTAGCAAACAGCCGCTCACCCGCCAGCGGCGACCACAGCTCATCGTGCCCGATCCCGAGCCCGCCCAAGTGCGCGAGCAGGGCGGCGAGCATCAGCGCGAGGTCCCCGATGAAGCCGAGCGCGAGCACCCGGGTGGCCGCGCTCGCCCGCCGCTCGTCGTCGAGCTCGCGCGCGACCGCCAGCGCCGCGCCGATCCCGATCACCGCCCAACCCACGGCGATCAGCGCGAGGTGGCTAGCGAGCACGACCAGCATCGCCGCCGCCTCGAGCAGCCCGAGCAGACCGAGCCGCCGCAGCGATCGCGCGCAGCGATCCACCGACGGCTCGCCCTGCCCCTCGCCGATCGCCAGCTCCGGCAGCCCTAGCTCGCGCATGCCCGCGGGTCCACCGACGAACAGCCGCGCGAGCACGAACCCGATCGCGATCACCAGCGCCGTAGCGATCGACAGGCGATCGCCGATCAGCGTGAGCTCGAGCTTCAACTCGCCGCCCAGCTCGAGCGGCCAGGCCGGCAGCAGCGTCTGACCGAGCGCGCGCGGATCCTCGGGGATGTTGAGGTGCTGGACCGCCTGCGCCACGAACAGCAGCGCCATCACGGTCGCGCCCAGACCCGAGTAGTGGGCGAGCGCGAACGCCCGACGCGCGCCGAGCAGCCGGGCCAGCGGCTGGGCCAAGACCAGCACCAGCAGCGCCACGACGCTCGGCAGCAGCACCAACACCCAGAGCGGAAACTCGCGGATCATCCTCGCTCCTCGTCGCCGAGCGCCGTCCAGTCGTGCAGCGGATCGCCTGCAGCCCGGTCTGGCTCGGCAGCGGCTCGGCTGGCCTCGCTCGCGCGCACGAGCAGCGCGACCGCGATCGCCAGCTCGAAGGTCCCGACCAGCGCGACCACGATCGCGGCAGCGAAGCCGTCGAGCTGCTCGTGCGCGCGGGCATAGGCGCACAGGATCAGCACGACCGCCGCGAACATCACCTGCACCGACCCGAGCACCGTCGCCAGCGAGCGACGCAGCAGCGCTCCGGCCAGCCCGATCACGAACAGCCCGAAGCCCAGGTACAAGAAGTGGGTCACCGGCAGCACGTCAGCGCCCCTCCTCCCCTGCCCTGCGCTCATCTGCATCGGGAAGCCGAACGAGCACCGCGGCGATCAGCACGACCAGCGCGATCAACCCGAGCAGCTCGACCGGCACCATCCAGCGACCGAAGAGCAGGTCCTGCAAGCGCTCGGCTCGAGTCGCGCCTTCGGTCGATGCGAGCGATTTTCCTGGCTCGATCACCTGGCGCGAGCCAGTCGCGAGCAACACCCACACGAACGCGAGCAGCCCTGCCCCCGCGAGCACCCACGCCGCGATCGGCCTCGGGCGGGCCGGCGCCGAGGGCTGCGAGCGAGACATCGCCACCCAGCCAGCGAGCAGCGCGAGCGAGAGCATGCCCCCGAGCACCAGGATCGCCGCGACCGTCTCCGCTCCGAGCTGCAAGAGCGGCAACGCGAGCGCCACCGGGACCACCGCGAAGCACCCGAGCGATCGAGCGGGCCGCCGCGCGAGCACGCCAGCTAGCGCCGCGATCACGGCCAGCGTCGCGGCGACGAAGAAGCTGATCGAGGCTGCGCTCATCGGTCTGAGTCGGGCGCCCGCGCCCAAGGGGGTCCGAGTCGGGCGCCCGCGCCCGAGCGGTCTGAGTCGGGCGCCCGAGGTCCGCCTCGCTTCTAGGCCGTGCCGCTGCGCGGCACAAGACCTCAGTCCTCGTCGTTCAGCTCGAGCGTCATGCAGGTCGAGCCCTCGCGGTACGCGACGACGAAGTTCGACAGCTGCCGCATCTTCGGGCTCAGCTCATCGAGCGCGACCCGCCGAAAGCCCAGCTTGTCCGTGAAAAACTCGGCGGTCTCGCCGGTGATCAGGTTGACCCGGCGGGCCCCGAGCGTGCGAGCCCGCCGCATGATCGAGTCGGCCAGCACCCAGCCAAAGCCCTCGCCACGACACTCGGGCGCGACCGCCAGGCCGAACAGGAACGCCCGATCATCGACCATCTGCAGGTGCACGCAGCCAATGATCGGCGGCAGCGTCTCCCCGCGGGCCTTGGCCGCCTCCCGCCGCTCGCGGCTGGGCCGGATCACCAAGCTCTCGATCTCCTCGGGATCGATCAACTTGGCCATCCCGCACGCGATCAGCAGCTCGTCGACCGCCGGGATGTCGTCCGGCTGAGCGAAGGTCACCGCGTCGCCGAAGCTCTCGAGCAGGCGATCGCCGAGCCCTCCGAACGCGCCCGACGAGAGCAGCAGGACCGTGTCGCCGGGCGCCGCGTGCTCGCACACCGAGTCGGCCAGCGCTGGGATGCTGTCGAAGTGGCTGGCCTCGAGCCCGCGCTCGCGGATCGCCAGGGCGAGCGCGGCCACGTCGAGCAGCTTGCCCTCGGGCACCTTCTCCGGCGCGAACACGGGCGCGATGTAGATCCGAGTCGCGCCATCGAAGGCCTGGGTATACCCCTCGAAGAACACGTCGCGGCGCGACGACGAGCTGCGCGGCTCGAAGCACACGTGCAGCGAGTTGTCGGGGTAGCGGCGGCGAAGCGCCTTGATCGTCAGGTCGACCGCGGTCGGGTGGTGGGCGAAGTCCTGGATCACGCGCACGCCCTGGGCGAACCCCAGCAGCTCCTGCCTGCGCTTGACCCCGCGAAACAGCGAGATCGCTCGGCGAAGCTGCTCGACCTCGCAGCCCTCGGCGCGGGCCAGCGCGAACGCGGCCATCACGTTGCCGAGGTTGTATGCGCCGGTCAGCAGGGTCGAGAACTCGCCGAGCGAGGTCCCCCGCTCGAACAGCTCGAAGTGGGTCCGCCGGACGCTGCTGCGGCTGGTGATCCGGCACGTATAGGTAGCCAGCTCGGGCGGCTCCTTGCGGCCGAGCACCTTATAGGTGGCGACCGGACAGCGCGCCTGCTCGGCGACCGCCATCGCCCCGGGGTTGCTGGCGTCGACGACCAGCAGACCCTCGCTGGGGATCAGCTCGACGAACTCGATGAACGCCTGCTGGACCTGCTCGAACGAGTCGAAGATGTCCGCGTGGTCGTACTCGACGCTGGTGACGATCGCCTTCTGCGGGCGGTAGTGGAGGAACTTCGACTTCTTGTCGAAGTAGGCGGTGTCGTACTCGTCGCCTTCGAGCACGATCAGCTCGCCGCCGCCGAGGTGGCTGCCGCGAGCGAGGTTCTGCGGGACCCCGCCGATCAGCCACGAAGGATCGCGGTCAGCCACGCGGAGCATCCAGGTCAGCAGGCTCGAGGTCGTCGTCTTGCCATGCGTGCCAGCGACCACCAGCGCCCGGTGGTTCGTCAGCAAGGTCCGCTCGAGCATGCTCGGGAAGCTCTCGAGCGGGATGCCCCGCGCCTGCGCCTCGACGACCTCCACGTGGTCGGCCCGGCAGACGTTGCCGACCACGACGCGGTCGGGACCCCAAGCCAGGTTCTCGGCGGAGAAGCCCTCGAACACGGGGATCTCGGCCCGTGCGAGCTGGGTCGACATCGGCGGGTAGAGCGGCCCGTCGGACCCTCGCACCTCGTAACCGGCCGCCTTGAGCAGGCCAGCCAGCGCTCCCATCCCGGTCCCACCAATTCCGATGAAGTGGACCCGGCCGATGCTCGGGGCCGTGATCTGGCTCTGGCTCATCCGACCTTCTCCGATCCGACCTGTCCAACCTGGTGCAGAACGGCCTTGGTCAGCTCTTGTGGGGCTGACTGGGCCGAGCCGCAGAAATCCGCGGGCGTGTGGGCGTAGCTTCCGGTCGGGGCCAAAGCGGCTGCATTGTGCTCGGCACGGGGCAGTGGTCAAGCCGCACGGCGGCCCCTCGCGCACGAGGCTCACCCCTTCGCGAGAGCCAAAACTCGCACGTCACTACTCGTTCCAGGCCCGAGCTCGACCACCGGACGGTGGGCCGGAGAGCTTTCCAGGCTCGTGAACCGTGACCAATAGATCCCGATTGATGATGAAATTACAGATCTGCGGTACGTCCGCTCGCCTCACTCGATGTATGTGGCGTATCTCAATTCACAGCCTTTTGGCTGATACTGTCCGTTGGACCGCAAACTGGCAAATTTCTCCGGCGAAGGTCGTTTTCCGTAGGTCATGAAAGTGCTATCGATCGGACGTGGACGTCTCCGTGAGTGAGCAGACGATGGAACGACGCGCCCGACCCCGGATCGCCGTGGCGATCGAGCTCAAGCTCCACGCTCCCCAGCACCACTTCATGTTGATGTCGCGGACAATAGACCTTTCGACCCATGGGGCATTTGTCCGCACCAACCGTCCGCTGCCTGTCGGGGCTGCCGTGACCGTTGCCTTCAACCGGGGCTCTAACCGGAACCCGCTCCAGATCGACGCCGAGGTCGTGCGCGCGGGCACGGCCGATGGCGGGCGTCAGACTGGTATCGCGCTTCGCTTCAAAGACCTCAGCGACGTCGACGAGTCGCTCCTGGCCGAGCTGATCGCACGCGCACGCGCCTGACTCACCTGCTTCGTCGGCCGCCCGCGGCCGAGGGGCGTCGGCCGCCCGCGGCCGAGGGTGTCAGACCAGCCGCACGCTCAGGCCCGAGCTCGGCCCGCCGGGGATGCCGAGCATGGTCGAGCCACCGACGTTGATCCGCAGATCGGACAGCAAGAGCTCGGCCGGCACTCGCCGTCCGACCAGACCTAGGGACGAGCGGGGTAGCTCACCGTCCCGCTTCGCCCGATAGACCTCGACGAACGCCCCCGCGCCCGCTCGCAAGCACACCGCTCGACAGTAGAAGCGGTTGAACTCGCCGCGAGCCAACGACAGCGCGGCGTTGCGAGGCACTCGAACCGGACGTGAGCGACCCCGGGCTTGGCGAAGCTCGTGAGCCTCGAGCACGCCGGGCTGACTCGTCATCGCGGCCAGCGTCTCATCGGTGCCCATCCACATCGCTTGCAGGAGCATGTGGGGCCACCAGCTTCGCCCGTACTCGGTCAAGCGTCGGCTGATGTAGAGCTGGCCTCGCTGCGTGTCGAAGCTCAGCTC
>CBFGLP010001140.1:0-4377 GCA_965649595.1 uncultured Myxococcales bacterium
GTGCGACCCAGAAGGTGTGCATGGTGAGCACGCGGTATGTTGATTTTGCTATTCGAGCTCGAATGGTATCAATATTGATAATGCAATTGTATTTCGTTCGAGCGTCTCGTTTGAGGGCTTTGGACAATCATTGGGTGTAAACGCGTACAATCAACCCGGCCCCGAGCTTCGACTCTTACTCGAGCATCCAGTGTCCAACCTCGGGGCACTCGATCACGACGCTGTCATTGGGATTCAACCAAAGCGCGAGCGATTCCCCGGCCCAGCGATCCCCGGCCCGACCCCGCGAATCCCCGGTCCAAAGCGCGGGGCCGTCTTCCCCGCCGCCCACAGCAGGTGAATCACCCGAAAGCGCCGCCCCGCCCAGGGCTCGAGCAATTCCAGCATTCGCGCGTCATTCCCTCGCGGCTCTCCCGATAACACCCAGGTCACCATCGAGGGCAACGCATAATCTCCGAGCGGCACGACATCGTCCTCACCGAGCCCGATCGCCTGAACCATCGTGCACGTCCACGGGCCGATCCCCGGTAGCGCCTGCAAGCGCAGCGCGAGCTCCTCCCGCGGCAAGCCGAACCAGCTCCGGATCCGCTCGGCTCGCGTGGCGACCTGCAGCAGCGCGCTCGCTCGCTTGCGCTCGAGGCCGAACACGGCCAAGTCCGCGGCCCCGAGCGCATGAAACTGCTCGGGCGCCAGCGGCAGCCGAAGCTCTCCGGGGCCCGGGGCAGGCTCTGCGTGGGCCCGCAAGAGCGCGAGCTGGGTCTGGACCGCGTCGCGCCAGGCCACGCGCTGGCGGATCACGTGATTCACCAACACGTCGAAGCCATTGAGCGCTCGGCTACGGCGGACCCCCGGATGCCGAGCTTCGATCGATGCGAGCTGCCCGCCAAATCGTAGGGGCGGAGCGTCGAGACCGAGATATCCCTGCACCGCCTCGAGCACCCATTCGCGCCCAGGTCCCCACGCCTGCGCGTCGACCTGGCCCGCGCTCACGCGGATGTGCACGGTCGCGGGTCCGTCGGGCGTCCGCACGGCTTGCAGCAACTCGCCCGGGCCGAGCCGCTGCACGGTGGGGTTCGAGCGCCCGTGGTCACGGACGTGCGTCGTGCCCTCGAGATCGAGCGGCGCGTCGAGCTTCCAGCTGCGCGAGGACGGGTCTTCTCGTGCAGACACGCGGACACGCTACTCGCTCGGGCAGATCGTGAGAAGGGCCTGCGCTGGTCTCGGAACGACGATCGAGCCGGGCGCAGCGCTTGCTGGTCACGCGGGCGGCTGCGGCTCTACCGTTCATGCGTGGCCTCGCTCGTTTCGGATCTCTCGCAGCTGCTCGGGCGTGCACGCGCGCTCGTCAGCGACCCCACACGGATCTCGGCGGTCGACCGCGCGTGGTTGCGCATGGACGACCCGACCAACCGCATGGTGATCACGGGCTTGCTCTTGCTCGAGGGCTCGCTCTCGCGAGCGCGGCTGGTCGAGCTGGTGCGCGAGCGGATCGGTTGGATCGATCGTCTGCGCGCGCACGTCGAGCCGGGCGTGCTCTGGGATCGCTGGGTCGAGTCGGTCGGGCACGACCTCGAAGGGCACGTGCGCGAGGCATCGCTTCCCGCTCCCGCCGACGACGCGGCCTTGCACGCGCAGGTCAGCTCGCTGGTCAGCGAAGGGCTCGATCCGCGGCGACCGCTATGGGAGCTGACGCTGCTGCACGGCTTGCCCGGCGGCGGCACGGGCTTGCTCGCGCGGGTGCACCATGCGGTCGGCGATGGCTTCGCGTTGATGCTGGTGCTGCTCTCGCTGACCGACCTCGAGCCGGCGCCGCGCGAGACCAGCCCGCTGCGCGAGCTGTTCCGGCGGGACGGGATCGAGCTCGAGCGGGCGCGGGAATTCGTGCACGAGCTGATGCCTCAAGGGATGAAGCTGCTCTTGCGCGGGGCGAGCTGGCGGGGCGGAGTCCAAGCGCGGACCCGGGCACGGGCGGTCGGGCGGGCGCCGGTGCTGCCATATCGGCTGCGCGACATCGCGGCGGCCGGGGCGAGCCTCGGCTCATTGGTGCTGCGGCGGCCCGACGCATCGACGGTGTTTCGTGGCCGCCTCGGGGTGCCCAAGCGTGTGGCGTGGTCTGGTGCGGTCTCACTGTCGCGCTTGCAGTCGCTGCGCGCGGGGATCGGCGGGACGATCAACGACATCGTGCTGACGGCGATGACCGGCGGGCTGCGTCGCTACCTGATCGAGCGCGGCGAGTCGCCCGAGGGCGTGGAGCTGCGCGCGGCGGTGCCGATCAACCTGCGCGGGCTCGACGACATGGCGAGCATGGGCAACCGGTTCGGCCTGCTCTTCTTGGGCTTGCCGGTCGGCGTCGCGGATCCGAGCGAGCGCCTGCGCGAGCTTCGAACCCGCATGCAGGCGCTCGAGCACTCGGCCGAGCCGCTCGTGACCTCGGCGGTGCTCGATCTGATCGGGCGAGGGCCAAAGCTGCTCGAGCGATCGATCGTCGCCTACTTCGCGCAGCGAGTGAGCTTCGTGATGACCAACGTGCCTGGCCCGGAGCGGCCGCTCTATCTAGCCGGGCGTCGGATGACGGGGCTGCTGTTTTGGGCGCCGCAGTCGGGCCGCGTCGGACTCGGGGTGAGCATCTGCAGCTACGACGGTGCGCTGCGGGTCGGGGTGTCGAGCGACGCGCGGCTGGTGCCCGACCCGGACCGGATCATCGCGGGGTTCGAGGCCGAGCTCGAGGCGATGCAGGCCCGAGCGGCTAGCGACGCCGCCGCTCCGCCTGAGTGATCAGCTCGCTGAGCACCTCGGCCACGGTCGAGGGCGCCTCGAGGTGTGGCGAGTGGCCGATGTCCGGGATCCGAATCATCTCCACGCCCATGACCTCGGCCGCTCGCGCGGCCGCTTCGACGCCAGTGACGTTGTCGTGCTCACCGATGACGACCTGCCGCGGCATGCTCAGCGCGCGCAAGCTGGTCCCGGGCTTCCAGCGCTGCAGGGCCTCGAGCGTGGCGAAGCTGGCGGCGCGGCGCTGCTCTTGGCCGGTCTCGACCAAGCCCGCCCACAGCACGTCACGCTTGGCCTTCGGAGCCATCGCTGCGTAGATCTTGGCGAACACCTGGCGGTCGGCGTGCATCGCCTCTTGCTTGTCGCGGTCGTTCTTCTCGTCCGGCATGCCGTCGATCCATACTGGCGAGACCAAGAGCAGAGACATCACCCGTAGCGGCCAGCGCAGGGCCAGCTCGGCAGCGACGCCGGCTCCGAGCGAGTGACCGATCACGTGCACGCGCTCGAACTGCAGCCCGTCGAGCAAGCCGAGGATGTCCTCGGCCAGCTCGTCGATGCCATAACGATGATCGGGCCCGCGGGTGCGACCGCGCCCCCGCAGGTCGGGCGCGAACAAGCAGCGCTCGGGTACCTCGCCGGCGACCTTGGTCCACACCGCGCTCGTCGACCAGTTGCCGTGGATGCAGAGCACCGGGAGGCCCAGGCGCGGACTGTATCCGCCGACCGGGCTCCACTCGCGGTAAGACATCTCGAGGTCCCCGACACCGATCCGCTTGGTCTGCATCGCCGCCTCGATATTGGCCGAGACCGCGACGAATTCGAAGCGCAAGGAATTGATTCGAGGACTGCCGCAAAGATCATGGTGTCGTTTCGACGCCGGCACGACGCCGCGAACGCTCGCACGCATGGTCGAAAGTACGATTCGTTGCGTTGCCTCGACTGACTCAATCACGCACTGGCCGAATGGCCATGGTCAAAAGACCGATTTAGGTCAAAGGGCTGGGTTTGTGCGGAGGCGGATACTCGAGTTGGAAACGGACGCCACCAATGTCGAAAAAGGTACCCGGCACCAAACGGACCGCATGGTCGATCACGTGTCCGTTGACTCGAAGCTCGCCGTGTCCTTCCAGTGGCCGCAGCACGGCGTCGCTGCCGGGGCCGCGCCACTCGATCCGCGCGTGCTCCCCCGGCCGGTTGCTCGGGGGTAGCGCGACCTCGCAGCCTTCGGCGTCGCCGATCGTGTGCGGGCCGGGCACGAGCAGCTGGGTCCGTCGCTTGCCTTCGGCGTCGCGCACGTGCAGCAACGCGGTGACGGGCGTGGCGAGCTCGACGTGCAGCACCCACGCGAGGTGCCGCGCCGCGGCGCCACCAGTGGCCGGCCGCTTGCTCGGATCTTTGTCGAGCATCCAGTGGACCAGCCGGATCAGCGTGGGGCTGAGCGCCCGACCCTCGGGGTAGCGATCGATCGGCACGACCGGCTCGCGCATGTGCGCGGCCAACCACGTGAGCGGCTCGTCGGCGAGGCGGTCGCGGACCTGGCCGCAGGGCTCGTCGGCGAAGAAGGGAGTTCGAGCGCAGAGCAGCTCGTAGAGCACCACGCCGAGG
>CBFGLP010001141.1:0-9076 GCA_965649595.1 uncultured Myxococcales bacterium
AAGGCCGGCGGGATCGGCCGCAACAGCGGCGTGCAGCTGGCCGGCAACAAGATCGGCAAGGTCGTCGGCGTCGAGTTCATCCGCGAGGCGTACCCCTGCGACCCGCGGACCGAGGACTTTGGCCACCGCGCTCAGGGCCGCACGGATCTGTGCGAGCCGTGGATGTTCTGCGTGCCGGTCGATGACGACGATCCCTCCGCGGGCCTGTGCTCCGAGCTCGAGGACTACTCCGGCAGCGCGATCGACTTCGAGGGCTGCGACGGCAGCCCCGACAGCTGCCCGCCCCAGCACATCTGCGTGACCAAGGCGTTCCGCAGCCGCTACCGCGACGTCAGCTGGTACGGCCCTTCGGGCTTGTGCGTCCGCTACGAGACCGAGAGCCAGCGGATCCGCGTGACGATGGAGGTCGACGAGCCCTCGCTCGAGCACATCAGCACCGAGTCGCGCGCCAGCGTCGTGCTCAACGGCATCTTCGCCGACCCGGTCATCAACGTCTCGGTCGGCCTCGGTGGTGACCCGATCCAAGGCGGTGACCGGCTACAGACCGAGCCCTCGCTGATGGACGAGCTGGTCGCGCTCAAGGACCAGATTGACCGGCTCAGCGACGAGATCGAGGCCGGCCTGACCGGCGTGACCGCGTTGACCGACACGCTCGGCAGCGAGCAGGCCAAGGCCGACATGCAGGCGCTCGAGGACAACGTCGCCGCGATCAAGAAGCAGGTCGCCGACGCGGAGGGCTTGGTCGGCGCGGTGCTCAACGACCCGAACATGCGGACCGAGATCGCCCAGACCCTGCGCGAGACTCGAAGCGCGATCGGCAACGCCTCGTCCGACTACGAGCAGATCGAGCGCGACGCCAAGCGAGCCATCAAAGACGTCGAGGACGCCGCGAAGTCGGTCGAGAAGGTCATGGACGGGCTCGAGGACCCCAACAACCGCAGCTTGGTGGCGATGCTGATGCGCGAGGACGGGATCCGATCCGAGGCGAACCGGCTCGCCGACGGCACTCAGGAGGCGATCGGCGCGGGCAAGGAGACCTTTGCCGATATCGACGCGGTGCTCGGCGAGATCATGACCGCGATCGAGAACCGCGAAGGATCGCTGGGTAAGGCGATCCGGGATCCGAAGGTGCTCTACGACATCAAAGATCCGGCGACGCTGCGGCGGGTCAACGTGGTCAAGCGGCTGGTCCGGCTGGTGATCGACGAGGAAGAGGGGCAGGGGAGGGATCCGATGGCTGGCAACCCGCCGGGGCCGGATCCGGAAGTCGCGAAGGAATCGGATTCTGAAGTCGAATCCGAATCTTCGCAGTAATGCATATTGGCTGGTCGCACCAAACGTTCATTTGGAGCGGGGGAACCGCGTCATTCCCGAGCCGGCCTGCCCAACACCATCACCACCGCGTTGAGTACGTGGGCAGCCCCAGCCGACTGAACGCTGGCTCGAAGAAACTCCTCGCGCAGCGCCTGCCGCCGCTCCCAAGCGATCGGTACGTGATGCAGCCCCAAGCAGAGCGTCTCGGTGAACTCCGCCAGCCCCGGCTCATCGACGGCCGAGGAGAAGCGCTCCGCGATCCCGAGCACCGCATCGACGACCTCATCGAGTTGATCCCCCGCGTCGAGCCGCTCGCCCACGTAGCGGGTCCGCTCGCGATCCCCCTCGTCCGCCTGGACCCCGAAGCTCGCCGGATCCAGCTCGACTACCAAGTGGTGTCGCTCCGCGAGCGCCAGCGCCCCGGCCACGACCTCGGCCCAGCGCGCGAGCCCCCACTGCCGTCGCTCCGGCTGCGGCGAGTCGAGCTCCTCGGCGAGGGTCGGTAGCACCGGATCCACTGTCCACAGCCACACGCCGGCCCCCTGCACGTCCGGCTGAATCGCGACCGCGCAGGGCTCGGGCAACCAAGACGCCAGCGCGACCTTGCGTCGGGTCAGCTGCCACATCGCTTGCGAGGCCGAGTCCTCGCTGTCGAACAGCCGTGCCTTGCCGGTAGCAAAGCGCCAGCCGCCGCCTTCGAAGACCAGCCGCTCGTGATCCTGCGGATCCGAGACTCCGACGAGATCCTGATGCTCGAGCTGCCCGAGCAAGGTCCGCCCCGTGACCGGCGGCCACAGGTGCGTGCTCGGGAGGCTCGCGCTCGGCAGCGTCGGCACGAGCGCTTCGACTCGCCCGTGCACGAGCTCGGCCTCGTGCCGCTCGAGCGCCGCATAAGTGCTCGTCGCGTCCCCGACCTCGCCGACGATGTCCTTGGGGTGCTTGCCCTCGAGCCGCTTACGCAGCGCGTCGGAGCCGAGCTTGAGCGCGACGGCCAAGGTCTGCTTCACGCCCTTGTCGTCGCTCGCGACGCTGCCGATCACCTGCTTGGGCTGGCGCAGCCCCTGCGTGAGCAGCTTGGCCAGCTTGGCCGGCGGCAGGGCGCCCGGGAGATCCTGCTTGTTGGCTTGCAGGACGATCGGGACCTCCTCGGGGAAGCCCGCGAGCTGCTCGCACAGCTCGGCGTAGAAGCTGCGCGCCTCGGGGATCGCCGCCGCTTGGCTGTCGGCCACGAACACGACCACGTCGGCCCGCTCGATCACGAACTTGCGGCGCAGGGTCAGGTCGCGCTGGCCCGGCACGGTCAGCAGCTGGGCGCGGATCGGGTAGCTGCGCAGCAGGCCGCCGTCGACCTCGAGCCAGTCGAAGTACTGCGTGCGCTCGCCGAGGGTGTTGGGCGAGACCAGGTCGGAGCGCCGCCACGAGGCGAACGCCCGACAGAGTCGGCCGAGGTTGGTGGTCTTACCCGCGTGGCCTGGACCGTCGTAGACGACGCGGATGACGATGCGGTCGCGCTCGGGGTCGAACAGAGCCATGGCGGCAGGTCGAGGGTATCCCATTCGCGCGGGTGGCCGGCGAGACGTCGCCAACCCCCGCACGGACTCACCCCTCGCGCCCGTCGGTGGTCGCGCCAAATCCAGCGCACGAGGAGGACAATGCCGCCAGGGACCCCGACCATGGCGCTCGTTCATCCGACCCTCGTTCGTGCTGGATCACTCGCGCTCACGCTCGTGCTCACGGGTTGCCCCGGGGCAGGGGACGAGGGAACCGGCGACGAGGCCAGCGACGCAGCCGAGACGGGCGGCGATCCTCCGACCGCGCCCGCTTGCGATCCGGCCGATCCCGACGGCGCGGGCGTGGCCGCGCCCGTGCTCGCGCTGTCGCTGGCGCACAGCTGGCACGAGGGGTGGCTGGCCTCGCCTGCGGTCGCCGACCTCGACGAGGACGGAGCCAACGAGATCATCGTCCCGCGCAGCGGCCTCGTGCTGGTCTGGGGACCCGACGGCGCCTTGCAGTGGGAGTACGACACGGGCGCTGGCCGCATCTGGGCGAGCCCGGTGGTCGCGGATCTCCGACCGGATCTGCCGGGCCTCGAGGTCGCCGTGGCGGCGCGCGAGCAGATCCACGTGATCGACAGCTCGGGCCAGGTCGTTCCAGGCTTCCCGATCAGCTGGGAGGACGAGCTGCGCAGCCTCGCGGCGGGTGACGTCGATGGCGACGGCGGGCTCGATCTCGTCGTCGCCCCGGCGCACGGCGGACCCACGGACGTGATCGCGGCCTACCATGCCGACGGCAGCCCGGTCGCTGGCTTTCCGCCCAACGCTGCGGGCACGAGCGGCTGCGAGGCGGACGGCCGCTGCTACCTCGCCGGCTGCTTCGATCAAAACCTCGCGGTCGGTGATCTCGACAACGACGGCTTGGCCGACGTCGTCGCGCCGCACGACAACGCCTACGCCAGCATCCACTCGGGCACCGGCGAGGCGTTCGACGCGGCGTCGGGCTTTGCGGCGCTCAAGACCCCGGGCGTCCGCTACCTGCACGATCTCGCCGAGGCGCAGCAGGGCTGGGCCGAGGACGAGGCGAGCGCCTTGCAGGCCCACTTCACCAACACCGCGCCCGCGATCGCCGACCTCGACGAGGACGGGACCCGCGAGGTCGTGATGCTCGGCTCGGTCCAAAACGCCGCGCAGGACAACCGCGAGCAGGGCGTCGCGCTGTGGGTCGTGCGGCGCGACGTCAGTCGCTTGCCGGGCTTCTCGGTCCCCGTCCACATGCCCGACTACCTCGCCGGGCTGTGGGACTACGAGGACACCAACGTGGTCGGGGCGACCAACCAGGTCTCGATCGCCGATCTCGATCCGGAGGTCGCGGGCAAGGAGGTCGTGTTCGCCGGCTTCGACGGACGGATCCACGCGGTCTCGGCCGCAGGCCAGGTCCTGTGGAGCAGCAGCTACACGACCGACGATCGCGTGCTCACCGGTGGCGTGGTGATCGGTGACCTCGACCGCGACGGCGTGCCCGAGATCGTGTTCGCCAGCTACTCGCCCGACGAGGGCAAGAGCAACCTGTTCGTGCTCGACGCGGGCGGGAACATCCTCCACCAGATCCCGCTGCCAAGCCGCGGATCGATGGCGGTGCCGACCCTGGCCGACGTCGAGGGCGACGGCCCGATCGAGATCGTCGTGTCGCTCAAGGACGCGCAGGACATGGTCGAGAGCGTGCAGGTCTATTCGGTCGCGAGCTCGGCCGACAACTGCCTGCCTTGGCCGACCGGGCGCGGCTCGCTGCTGCGCTCGGGGCTGGTGCTCGACTGAGGGTTCAGGCCTTCTCGCTCGCTACGCCAAAGCGCTCCCGGTAAGCAGCGAAGCGGCTCTGCAGCGCGTCCTGATCCAACCCGAAATCCGCCGCGGCGTAGCGGTGCACGCCGTGCTTGTGCTGCTGGTTGCCGGCCAGCCACTGCTCGATCACCGACCGCTGCGGCGGCTTGGGGAGATCGATCGCCGCGCACACCCGCTCGAGCACCCCGACGGGGTCCTCGACCAGCTCGTGATAGTGCACGTCGACGAACCCTTGCCCACCTCGTGCGTCGCGGGAGCTCATCGAGCGATCGATCATGCGGCCGATCTTGGCGAACAGCTGCTGGCCGATGTCGAGTGGATCTACGCGGTCGCTCATCAGCCCGCGCATGTGCGCGACCATGCTGCAAAACGACGCGATGGTGGTGCTCGGGTCGCGGTGGGTCTGCACGACAACCGCGTCGGGGAACACCTCGAAGAGCACGTCCAGCCACTCGAGGTGATGGGGGGTCTTGAGCACCCAGAAGTCCTCGGGTCGGCCGCCCGCGGGCGAGCGGTCGCCCGGGCGCTGCCAGGCGAGCAGCTTGAGCGCGTCGGCCAGCCAGCGGTAAGCCGGCGTCTGATCCTGCTGCTCGACCCAGCGGGCGTAGCTCGGCACCCGATAGGTGAACTCGGCCACCGTCGTGAGCAGCGAGTGATCCATCAGCACGACCTCCTCTTCCGGCGCGGCGGCGTCCATCGGGTGGACCGCGAACAGGTCGGGGCTGATCCAGTGGATCCAGCGCTCGGCTCGACGCGCTCGGGCGAAGCGGGGGTCAGCCTCGAGCGGGCCCGAGCCCGGCGGGAAGCGGGGGTCCGGAGCAGGCTCGAACGCCTCCCAGGCGGGCAGCGGACGCGCTCCGGGTAGCTGGCCCAACAGGCGCTGCATGACCGTCGTGCCGCTTCGCTGCAGGCCCGTGACGAACACCGGCCGGGCCAGCGGGGCGGCGAGGATCTCGGGCCGCTGCTCGAACAGCGCCGACGCTCGCAGCCGCTGGACCAGCGAGCCGAGGATCCGCTGCCGGGTCATCATCCGACCGATGGGCGTCAGCGCAGCCTCGCGCTCGAGCGCGTCGACCATGCGACGCAGCGGCTCGTCGAGGGCAGGGTCGAGGCGAGCGTCCACGCCGGCCTGGCGCCGCGCCTGCGCGACCAGGCTGTCCGCGTCGAGCGGCCGCGCGAGGCCGACGCGGGCGAGCGCCAGCCCCGAGGCGTTGTAGCCCCGGATCAGCGCCGGTCGGCGAGGGTTCTGATAGTCCCGCGAGGTCTCGTGCGTGCTCATGCGCGCAGGCTCGCCAGCTCGACCACGCGGGTGCGCGGCTGCGGGTGCGTCTCGGCCCGGACCCAGCGCAGGCACATCGTGCCCTGCGGGAGCCCGGTGGTGCTGATCCAGTTCGCGACACCAGGGTTCTCGTGTGCGACCACGATTCGAACGGTCCCGTCGGCGTCAGGCACCGCGCTATGCTTGTTGATCACGATCGGGTGGCGACGATAATCGAGCGACTCCATCCACCAATTGTTGAGCTGGAAATTCCAGGTCTGGCAGACGGGCGGCTCGATCTCGATTACCAGCGCCTGCGCGGGGCCCAGCTCCCAATAGCCATGATAATAGGCGATCGTCGGATCGCCGCCGGCCATCAGCGATACCTTTGGATCGAATTGCGGTAATTCATTGGGGCGCTTGCGAAAGCCCTCGGCCCAATTGGCGAACAACGCCGCCGCGCCGCCGACCAGCATCCCGGCCCGCCGCATGCCCGTGACCAGCTGCTCGGGCGTGATCCCGTCGTCGACGCTCGGCTCATCCGGCGCCGGGATTCGCTCGATCGTGAGCTCCGCGGGGCGCTCGTTGGCGCGATCCAAGAAGGTTTGGCGGACGATCAGCAGGCCCGTGTCGGGCTCCATCGGCAGCCAATTACCGGGTTGAGGAGCGCAGCTCAGGCGCAGCTCGAAGCGGCCATCGGGGCCGATGTCGAGCTGCGATGCCTCGATCATCCCGGTCGGCGGCAAGCCGCGGCCTTCTCCATAGCCGCCTTTTTGGGTCGCAAACGCGAGGTAATCGACGGTCCCGCGCTGCCCGGTGATTCGATACTCATAGATTCCCCGGATTTCGGCGTTGAGATAATGATTGTCAGGGTTGTCCGAACCCATCTTTTTGGTCTCGTCGATCGTCCGGCGCAGCACCGGCGCGCGGGGATCGGCGAACTCCACGAACGCCTCGAGGCCGGCGCGGGCGATTCGGCTCAAGTAGCGAAAGCCCTCGGCGCGGGTGCGCAGGTCGTTCGGCGCCGACTCGCGCATCACCACGGCGCCGGCTTGCTCGAGCATGCGGCAGAACTGCGACCACACGCTGCCATCGAGCAGCGCGCGGGCTTCGGGGCTGACTTCGGGATTGGGCTCGGGCTGGGCCACGCAAGGGGGCTACGTTGTTGCTCGGGAGCGTGTCAAGCGATCGACGGCGAGCCGCGTGGACGCGCTCACAGACCGCTCGCCGGGGGCTCGACACGTGCCCCCAACGAGCCCGAGCTCGGGTGTGCCAGATACGAATTTTGCGCGTGTGCTGATCTGGGGATCAGTAGACGTCTCGGTTGGTCGGGGACTCGCCACGAGCATTGCCGCAGTCATGCGATCGGGGCTCGAGGCCACACCGTGGCAAGCTCGAGTGGACCAAAATACAGGGGACCGTTCGAAAGACCGTATATTGCTGCGACCATGACACCCACGCGAGTCCGACGATGCGCTGTGTGCAAGCGAGCGTATCGATCCAGACCGCAGGATTTTTGAGCCTCCGCGTTCGAAAGATGGTAATCGAATCCTCGCACTGGCCACTTCGGTCGGCTGCACCGATCGATCCTCGGATCGGGATCTTCGGGTCAACGACGCTCCGGGGCGAATCTCCGCTCGGCGCTGCACGGTTGTCACATGACCGTATTAGCCAAATCCCTCGCGCTGAAGGGGTCGCGCGCTCAGCCATCCGAGGCCGATCTGATCGGCGAGGCGCGCGACTCACCCCACAAGCGGATCCGCGTGCTCACGCATCGATGGTTGCCGCTGCTGCTCCGGCGCGTCGGGGTAGGAGCCCGCTCGTGCGATCTCGTGCGCGAGCGCTTCGTGCCCGACGAGGAGCTGAGCGTGCGACTCAAGGTGGTGCGGGACGCTGCGCTGCTGAGCGCCGCTCATGCCTGGTCCAAGCACGAGCGACAGACGGCCGAGCTGGCCGATGCCGCCGCGGCGATCGCTGGTCAGCTGGCCCTGGCGATCGAGCTGGGCCCCCGCGAGCCGGAGGTGGCTCGCTGCTGCCTCGACCGAGCGACTCAGCAGCTCATCGGCTTGCTGGTGGTCGGCAACATCGATCACGACGCGCTGGACAAGCCGGCTTGGTGGCAGCGGCTGCGCTATCGCTGGAGCCGATGAAAGCGCACGGGGTCGACCTCGTTGGCCGGCCGTGAGGACGTCTGGGCCGATACGAGGGGTGACCGCGGGATCCAAGCTCGGGCTCGGGGCCACGGGGCTGCTCGTGTTGGCCGCTGCCCTCGCCGGCACGGGCTGCATCTCGGACACCAACTGTGGCATTTGCGACCCCGACCAGCTCGTGCTCGAGAGCATCAGCGGCACCAATTACGCAGATCGCAAGGTCCACCTGCTGACGCCGAGCGTCGATCGTGGACAGTACTTCATCGACGAGATCGGTGCGTGCGTCGAGACGCCCGAGGCCAACGGCGAGGTCTCGACGCTCAACAACCAGCGCGGTCCCGAGGAGTGGTGCAAGCTGTCCCCGCTGGTCAGCGCGACGGGCCTGGAATTCGTGTTCAACAACCTGCTCGAGCCGACCTCGATCGAGCAGATCCGCAAGGATCCGGCCAACCCGAACCTGTTCGAGGTCTATGACTGGAAGAGCCGGATCGCCCACCTCGAGGGGCCAATCACCCGCTTCAACGGCGACTATCGAGCGCTGCCGGGGGACGCGCCCGACACGATCGCGCGCTCGGTCAACCTCAGCTGCATCGACAACCTGCGCGCGCTCGGTCAGGACTTCAATCACGAGGTCCTCGAGCAGAACCCCGACGTCTGCGAGGGCTTCTTCGAGGTCGATGGCCGATGGCTGCCGCTCAAGATGCAGCTCGAGGGGCGGACCGACTCGTACGACGGGGAGACCGACTGGCGGGCCTACGGCTGCACGGCGCCCGACAGCGGCCCGGACACCTGCTGCGACGTGTGTGACTACGAGCTCTCGGTCAACGTCGCCAAGTATGGCGTCGTGTCCGAAGGCGGCGCACGCCGGACTCCGGCTGACGCGATCGCGTGTACGCCCGGCGGCAACGTCTACGAGGACTGCGCTGGCTTCGTCCCGTTCGTCGATCGCAGCACCGAGACCAACCGCTACACCTACGACTGGAACGGCATCGACACCTTCCGGTTGCCGCTGTCGGACA
>CBFGLP010001142.1:0-6370 GCA_965649595.1 uncultured Myxococcales bacterium
CCGAGGCAGCTGGCGACGCGGCCGAGCACACCGGGCACGTTGGGCACGTGCACGCACAGGTAGTTCTCGTGCTCGAGCTCGTCGAGCGGCGCGGGCTCGGCCGAGCGGATGTCGCGGAACACACCCGGCGGCGGGCCGCCAACCGAGAAGCTGACGATGTCGCGGCAGACCTCGATGATGTCCGAGACGACCGCGACGCCGGTCGGCATCATCCCGGCTCCGCGCCCGTAGTAGAGCGAGCGCCCGAGCGCGTGCGAGCTGACCTCGACCGCGTTGTAGGCCCCGTGCACGCCGGCGAGGATGTGATCCTTGGGCACCAAGGTCGGGTGCACGCGCAGGCAGGGGCGCTCGCCCGTGAAGGTCCCGATCGCCAGCGACTTGATCACGTAGCCGAGCTCGGTCGCGGTCCGGATGTCGAACGGCCGCACGCGCGTGATGCCCTCAGTCGGGATCGCGTGGGGGTCGACGCGGATCCCGACGCTGACCAGGGTCAAGAGCGCGAGCTTGTGCGCCGCGTCGCGACCTTCGACGTCGAGCGTCGGGTCGGCCTCGGCGAACCCGGCCTTCTGCGCGGCCGCGAGCGCGTGCGCGTAGCTGACCCCGGTCCGGGTCATCGAGTCGAGGATGTAGTTGGAGGTCCCGTTGACGATGCCGATCACCTGCTCGATGCGATCGCTGGCGAGGCCCTCGCGCAAGGCTCGGAGCACCGGGATCCCGCCCGCGACCGAGCCTTCGAAGTAGATGTCGAGCCCGCGGGTAGCCGCCTCGTGGAAGAGCTCTTCTCCGCACTCGGCGAGCAGCGCCTTGTTGGCGGTCACGACGTGCTTGCCGGCTTGCAGCGCCCGGAGCACCCACGTTCGCGCGGGCTCGATCCCGCCGAGCAGCTCGATGACCACGCGGATGTCGGGATCGGCGAGCACGTGCTCGGGATCGGTGGTCAGCAGCTCGCGACCGACCTCGACCTCGCGCAGCTTGTCGACCTCGCGCACGAGCACGCGCTTGACCACCGGGTTGGCGGCGACGCGATCACGGATCGCCTCGCCGTTGTCCTGCAGGATACGCAGCACGCCCTGGCCGACGTTGCCGAACCCGAGCAGGCCGATATGGATGCTGCGCACGGACCGGACGGTAGCTGGGGGGAGCTGGGGGCGTCAAAGGGCTGAGCTCGACCGCTATCGACCCGACCAGCGAGCGAGGCTGCGCGACTGACGACACCGGGTGGCTCTGGGGTACGATGACTCGATGAGCTCAGCCCAGGCCGAGACACCGCGCCGAATTGGTGACTACATCGTCCATCGCCTGATCGGCCAGGGCGGGATGGGAGAGGTCTATGAGGCCGAGGAGCAGCTGACACGCCGCCGCGTGGCAATCAAATTGTTGCACCCGGATCTTGCCCGCACCGCTTCGGGACGCCGGCAGTTCGTCAGCGAGATGAGCATTCTAGCCAGCCTCGATGACCCGCACGTGGTCCGCTGCTTACATTGCGCCGATATCGAGGGGCAGCTCGTCATGGTGCTCGAGTACCTCGAAGGTCGGACGCTGCGCGAGGTGTTGAAGGAGCGCGGAGGACTGCCCTGGACGGAGGTCGCCAGTATCGCGTGGCAAATGGCCGCGGCCTTGCGAGCCGCCCACGCCCACCGCCCCGCGATCGTCCATCGCGACCTCAAGCCCGAAAATACGATGTGCCTGCCTGACGGGCGCGTCAAAGTCATGGACTTCGGGATCGCCAAGGTCGTCGAGACGCTGATGGGCACGACCACCAGCCAATCGCTCGGAACCTTGCAATACATGAGCCCCGAACAGATCGACGCGATGCCTGTCGATGGCCGCTCGGACCTGTTTTCGCTCGGGCTCGTGGTGTGGGAGCTCTTGGCTGGGCGGCCTCCCTTCCAAGCCGAATCACCGCGCGTGCTGCTCGATAAGCTGTGCACCGAGCCAACCCCACCCTTGCCCGACTCGGTTCGACAGAGCCTACCATCGAGCTTGGAATCGTTGATTTTTCGATTACTGCAAAAAGATCGCAATGCCCGACCCCGCGATGCCAACGAGGTGATTGCGGCGCTAGATACCTTGCGATTCGTGCAACCATCCGCGCCCCCGCCGGCCTACGTGGCTCCCCCAGCGGTCGCGCCCACGCCTGCGGCTGCGTTCACGCCCGTGCGGCAGCCTGTGCTCGATACTGTGGGGATCGTCGAGCGAGCGGCGCGTCGCCCTGCGGGACCGCAATGGCTGGTGCCTGTAACGATCGTCGGCGCCGTAGCGATCATGGCCGCGCTCGCTGCCCTCGCGTGGGCGTACATTGGTCCGCTGGGCGAGGATTCGGCCTCTCGAGCGAGCGCGACGGATTCGATTGCTTCGCCGCGAGTCGATGCGCCGGCATCCACTCCCTCCCCGTGCGCGGCTCATGCCTCGCATTGGCAGGGCACGTGGACGCTCAGCACAATCGCGACCGAGGCTACGACGAAGCGGTGGATCGGTGGTAAGGGGGTCTACGAATTGCACCTCGAGGTCGACGGCTGTCGGCTCGTTGGATCTGGCCACAAGCTCATTCAAGGCGAGAAGTCGCGCGCTTTCGAGGCCACGGGAGAGATCGCAGCGGATGGTGCGGCGACGATTCGCTATGATGTGATAGGTCGAGACATCGCGGGGACTTGGACAATCGCCAAAGACGGCGAGGGAACCTGGCGCACGACCAGCGGCGACAGCTCGGGCACGCTGACGATCTCTCCTGGCTCGGATCGACCGTGATTTGCGTCATGAGCCAGGCTCGGGAGGCTAGGACTGATCCGAGCGCAGGGTCGGAAGGCAGGATATGTTCACCCGCATCATGGCAAAGACCGACTGGGCTCGACTCGAAGCGATCGCTGGCGGCAAGGTGTACTACGTCGACCCGCCGCTGAGCTTCGACGACGAGGTGTGGTTCTATCCCGCGGCCGGCAAGCTGAGCGTGTGGCTCGCAGGCGAGCTGATCCCGACCGGCGAGCTTGCGAGCGGGCCGGTCTCGGATCGACGCACGCTCTACGATGTGCTCGCGCAGCTCTTCGTCGATATCGAGCGCCGCGGTGACGCTCTCGTCGTCCGTCGCGGCCTGCTCAACGGCGTCTTTCATGTCGCCAGCCAACCCGGCGAGCAGCTCGACGCGCTGGTCGACCACTATCGGGCGCGTGGCTTTAGCGAGGGCTCGCCCTGGGGCTTTGGTCTGTTCGGGACCGCCTCGCGTCAGCTTCGCAAGCACCGCGAGCACGCCTGCATCAGCGTCGTCGGGTCCGAGCTCCGGACCAGCGGTGGTGCGCGCTGGTACGATAACCAGCGGGCCGAGAGCTTCGCCAACCCAGCCGAGGCGAGCGCCGCCGCCGAGCGGTGGATCGCCGAGCGTGAGGCCGCCGGCTTCGAGCTGCGCAACTTCGAGCTGCTCGATCCGCTCGACGTCGAGATCCCCGAGCTCGTGCCCTCCACGGATCCCTTCGACGCCGTCGAGCGAGCCGTCGCGGCGCTGCGCAGCTTGACGCGCGAGTACCCGCGCGGCCACTTCCTGGTCGAGGAGCTCGACCCGCAGCGCGACGCCGCCCAGCTCGAGGCGATGGGCTACGACGAGTTCTTCATCGACATGCACACGGCTAGCTTCAACCGCTGGCAGCGCTTGCCCGAGCCCCCGCGCGAGGGCTCGTCGTTCGCCTACTTCATCGCCCGCTATGGCAGCTTGACCTGGATTGTCTCGCCCGCGCTCGACCACCAGCTCCCGACCTTTTACTGCGGCAACGTCAGCGGCGGAGGTTGGAGCGCGCTGCAGCTCGGCGAGGAGCTCGGCGACGCCGAGCCGCTCGCCGACGAGACGCCCGGCCACGGCTACGAGCACGCGCTCGTGTTCCACGGCGGCTGGGGGCGCACCGGCTACTTCTTCGATCGTCGCCAGGCCAGCCCGACCGGGGAGTGGTCGATCCACCCGATCTGCCTCGACGGACCGCAAGAAGAGGACCCACCGGCCGACGGCGAGCTGGCGGATCCGAGCACGATCGAGCCGTTCGGCGTTTGGCTCGAGCGCCACGTCCACGAGCTGGTCGAGACGATTCGTCCCAGGCTCGCCGCGATCAGCTAGCACCCGGTGAGCGCACGGCGCCAGACAGCGGGCGACGACGAGGATTAGATTTTCTGATAGGCGGCCTTAGAGATTCTCTGGGATTTCCGTCAGACGCCTGGCCGCTTAGATAGCAGGGATGGAGCACTTGGTCCCCCTGCTCACGCTGACGGCGATGGAGGTCGTCCTCGGCATCGACAACATCATCTTCATCTCGATCCTCGTCGAGCGCCTGCCGGAGGGCTCGCGCGAGAAGGCGCGCAAGCTCGGTATCTTGCTCGCGCTCGTCATGCGCCTCGGGCTGCTGTTCTCGATCAGCTGGGTCATGGGCCTGAAAGACGAGCTGTTCGAGGTCGCTGGCAAGGGGTTCTCGGGCCGCGATCTGATCCTGCTCGGCGGCGGGCTGTTCCTGATTGGCAAGTCGACGTTCGAGATTCACCACAAGGTCGAGGGTGATCCCGAGGGCGACGTGAAGGAGCGGGCCGAGCACCACCCGAGCTTCGCCGGCATCCTCGCGCAGATCGTCTTGCTCGACATCGTGTTCTCGCTCGACTCCGTGATCACGGCCGTCGGCATGGTCCAGGAGATCTGGGTCATGGTCGTGGCCATGCTCGTCAGCGTCGGGGTCATGTTGGCCGCGGCCGGGGCGATCGGCGGCTTCGTCAATCGCCACCCGACGATCAAGATCCTCGCGCTCTCGTTCCTGCTCCTGATCGGCGTCATGCTCGTCGCCGAAGGCTGGGGCGCGCACGTCGACAAGGCCTACATCTACTTTGCGATGGCGTTCTCGCTGCTGGTCGAGCTCTTGAACATGCGAGCCCGTCGGCCGCGGCCGAGCGCGGCCTGAACTGGCATATCTCGAATCATCGGCCGGTCGGCGCACAGCGGCAGACGCGCGTGCTCGGGGCCACGGGCTCAGCAATCGCACATGCGAGGATCGCTGGACCGCGCTACCCTACGCGCCCGCGAACCTGCCATGAGCACGATCGTCTCCGTTCACGCCCGCGAGATCCTCGACAGCCGAGGCAACCCCACGCTCGAGGTCGAGGTCGCCACCGAGTTCGGCAGCCTCGGACGCGCAGCAGTCCCCTCCGGCGCCAGCACTGGTGAGCACGAGGCCCACGAGCTGCGCGACGGCGATCGCCAGCGCTACCTCGGCAAGGGGGTCCGCAAGGCGGTCGCCCACGTCGACGAGGACATCGCCCCCGTGCTCGAGGGGCTCGAGGTCGCCAACCAAGATCAGATCGACCGAGTCCTGCGCGAGCTCGACGGCACGCCGAACAAGTCGAAGCTGGGCGCCAACGCGCTGCTCGGCGTGTCGCTGGCGTGTGCCCGGGCGGCCGCAGAAGACGTCGGCCTGCCGCTGTTCCGCTACATCGGTGGCGCCCACTCGCGCACGCTGCCCGTGCCCCTGATGAACGTGATCAACGGGGGCGCGCACGCGGACAACAACCTCGACTTCCAGGAGACCATGCTGGTCCCGTTCGGCTTCGACAGCTTCGCCGAGGCCCTGCGCGCTGGCGTCGAGACCTTCCACGCGCTCAAGGCCCTGCTCAAGCAGGCCGGCAAGGTCACGGCGGTCGGTGACGAGGGTGGCTTCGCGCCCGATCTCGGCAACAACGCCGAGGCGCTCGAGCTCTTGATGGAGGCGATCGTCAAGGCCGGCTACAAGCCCGGCGAGCAGATCGGCCTCGCGCTCGATGTCGCCGCCAGCGAGTTTTTCAAGCCTGATCGCGGCGTGTACGTGCTCGCCGGCGAGGGCGGGCGCGAGCTCGATGCCGCAGGTTTGGTCGAGCTCTACGCCGAGCTGGCCCAGAAGTACCCGCTGCTCTCGATCGAGGACGGCATGGCCGAGGACGACTGGGCCGGCTGGAAGAAGCTGACCGATCGGCTCGGCAAGTCCGTGCAGTTGGTCGGCGACGATCTGTTCGTGACCAACCCGCAGCGGCTGCGCCGGGGCATCGACGAGGGCGTCGCCAATGCCTTGCTCGTCAAGCTCAACCAGATCGGCACGCTCAGCGAGACGCTCGAGGCGATGAAGATCGCGCATCGGGCCGGCTACGCCTGCGTGGTCTCGCACCGCAGCGGTGAGACCGGCGACACCTTCATCGCCGACCTCGCGGTCGCGACCGATGCCGAGCCAGTCTTGATCTGTCCGGCCTCGGTCGCGACCGCGAGGTCGGCGATGAAGGTGTCGCCGGTCTCGCCGCTGCGGTGCGAGACCACGCAGGCGTAGCCGGCCCGATGCGCGATCTTCATCGCCTCGAGCGTCTCGCTGAGCGTGCCGATCTGGTT
>CBFGLP010001143.1:0-3461 GCA_965649595.1 uncultured Myxococcales bacterium
CTCGGGCTCGCGATCGTCAAGCACCTCGTCGAGCTGCACGGCGGACGGATCGAGGCACAGAGCGAGGGCGAGGACCAAGGCTCGACCTTCAGCCTGCAGATCCCGGTCTCGGTCCGACCGCTCGCACCCAAGGCGGCGCCCGGGCAACCGACCCCGACCTCGGCGAACCGCCCGCTCGGTCCGCTGCCCTCGCTCGCGGGGCTGCGGATCCTCGTCGTCGACGATGAGCCCGACGCCCGCGAGCTGCTCCGCTCGCTGCTCGGCCAGTGCGGCGCCGAGCTGCACGTCGCCGGCTCGGCGAACGAGGCGTTCACGCTCGTCCAGGCCCACCCGCTCGACCTGCTGATCTCGGACATCGGCATGCCCGGCGAGGACGGGTACTCGCTGATCCGTCGGGTCCGCGAGCTCGGACCCGCGGCAGGCGGAGGTGTCCCTGCGATCGCCCTGACCGCCTTCGCCAGCTCGGCAGACCGCGAACGAGCGCTGGCCGAGGGGTTCGGCAGCCACATCAGCAAGCCAGTCGAGGCCGAGGAGCTGCTCGCTACGATCGTGGAGCTCACCGGCGGTCGGCGATAGAGTCCGGCCATGCGTCGCTCGACGAGCGTCGGCACTCGCCTGGTGATCCTGGCGAGCCTGATCGCCGGCGTCGGCCTGTTCGGCTCGGCGAGCGGCTCGGCGCCCTCGGGTCGACTCGTACGCGAGGCGCTCGACGGGCTGATCGAGGCCGGGTCAGCGCAGAGCATGCCCGGTCCGAGTCGAGGGCCCCGCGCGAGCGATCGGGTCGATCGCAACGCCGAGTGCGTCGTCTGCCACTCCGACATCGCCGACGAGTGGCGAGGCTCGCTGCACCAGCAGTCGTTCAGCGATCCGATGTTCCAAGCCGCGCTCGAGCGCGAGCGCGAGGACCTCGGGTTCTGCCGCAGCTGCCACGCTCCGGAGGCCGATCCACGCCATGAGCCATCGAAGCCCGCCGCCGCGATCGGGGTCGGCTGCGTGACCTGCCACCTCCCGGGCATCGACGACGCCGTGCTCGCTGCGGCGCGCACCGGGGTCGACGACTCGAAGGTGCCGCATCCGCTCCGCCGGGTAGCCGATTTCTCGCAGCCGGACGCGTGCGCCCGCTGCCACGAGTTCTGGTTCCCCGGTAGCGATCGAGCGGGCCACGAGCTGAAGATGCAGCGGACGATCAGCGAGCACCGCCGCTCGGCGTTCGCCGACGAGAGCTGCCAGGCCTGCCACATGACCCCGACTCGCACCGCCGGATCGAGCAAGGTGCATCGCGGACATGGCTTCGCGGTCGCGAGCGAGCCACGCATGCTGCGAGCGGCGGTATCGGCCGATGCGACCCGACCTGAGCCCGAGCAGGTCGTGATCGAGCTGCGCCCGCGCCTGGTCGGCCACGCGTTCCCGACCGGCGATCTGTTCCGTCGACTGGTCGTGCGAGTCGCGAGCGACGACGCGAGCTGGTCCGAGCAGCGCTACCTCGCCCGCCACTTCGGCGTCCAGCGAGTCGGAGCCGGCCAGACGATCAAGATCGAGCACGCCGACGATCGGATCGGGATCGGCGGCACGACTCGCACGCTCGAGTTCGAGCTGCCCGCCGAGCTCCACGATCGATCGATCCGCTGGACGCTGAGCTGGGAGCGCGTGCTCGACGGAGCGGGCGACCGAGCGAAGGTCTGGGATCGGGTCGTCGTGCTCGAAGGCACGCTCGCGCCACCTCGAGCCGCCCGCTGAAACCAGCCCATGCTCGCCCAGCCCGCCCGCACCCGATGCGCCGCTCGCTCCCGCCCACGACCTTCGCGAGATCGGCGACAATCGAGTCACCCCACGAGCGAGGCCCCATGACCCCGCACCAAGATCTCGAGATCTGCTCGTCGGCCAAGACCCTGCCCCCCATGGCGTCCACGACCTCTTCTCTTCCCCGCGAGTTCGAGACCGATCGCGCCCTGCTGCGACCGCTTCGCTTCAGCGACGTCGACGACGTGTTCGCCTACGCGACCGACCCCGCGTTCGCCCGCTACGTCCCGCTCCCGCGCCCCTACCTGCGCGAGCACGCCGAGGAGTTCCTGGCTCGCACCCGCCTGGCCGACTGGAGCCGCTCGTGCACCTGGGCGATCGTGCCCAAGGGGCTCGATCGAGTGATGGGCTCGATCCGGCTCGATCAGCAGCCCGAGCACCGCAAGGCCGACCTCGGCTGGGGCCTCGCGCAGCCGCTTTGGGGCCAGGGGCTCACCACCGAGGTCGTCGGCGCGCTGATCGATCTGGCGTTCCGCACCCTGCCCGATCTGCGCCGGATCGAGGCCCACGCCGATCAACGCAACTACGCCTCGCTGCGGGTGGCCGAGAAGCTCGGCATGACCCGCGAGGGCGTGCTGCACAGCTTCCTGCAGGTCCACGACGAGCCGGTCGACGTGGTCATGTTCGGGCTGCTGCGGGCGGCCTGGACGAAGAACCGCGGCTGAGGTCCCATGAGCACGCCGAACAAGCCGAAGGTCCCCGACGAAAAGACCATCCGCGCGTGGTGGTGACATCCACGAGCTGCCTGCTGCGCGTGGCTGTACGTACATCGCGCCTCGCAGCGACTACCCGCTCGCGCTGACGGTCGGCCGCGAGTTTGCGGAGGCCCCGGTCGAGCAAGCAGCTCGCGTCAGAGCCAACAGGGGATCTCGACCTGGGGATCGAGGTTGGGGAACCCGAAGCCTGGCTCTGCTAAGATGGTGCCCTCCCACTCGACCCAGTCCGCGCCGAAGCCCGCGAGCTCGTCACCGTCCTCGCTGCGGACCGGGATCGCACCGGGCGAGTAGTGCGGCAGCAGCTTGGCCACCCGAGTTTCCTCGGGCCACGCGCCGCTCTGCCAACTGACGAGGTGGTCGCACGAGCTGGGGTTCAAGGGGTAATCGAACGCGAGCGCCAGCTGATTCGCGTCGAAGCCATTGACGATTGCGACCGCACGAAAGCTGGATGCTGAATAGCTATCGTAGATATACGCAAGATAGTTCGGATCGACATAATTGCTGCTGGCATAATCCGGATTCGTGTAATCTCCGAGCAGGTAGCTGAGCCCCGCGCTGACGCGGAAGTCGGCGGGATCGACGTCGTCGACCGGCGCGAGCGGCTCGCTAAAGCTCAGCACCAGGACCGAGGGCTCGCTGAGCGAGGCCGAGACCAACTCGAGCTGATCCGCGTTGGTCTCGGCCTCGTCGGTCGGCGTCGCGCTCTCGCCCTCGGCCAGCTCGCCCTCCTCGTCGCCGAAGCCCTCGAGCGCGCCCGGCTGGCCGGGCCCGCACGCGAGCGCTGCGAGCCCGAGCAAAGGGACGCTGGTGCGGAGATCCGAGCGGCGTGGCATGTCTGGGATCCTAAGATTAGTTGCAGGGGATCTCGACCTGCGGAGATCGGAAGAGCACACGTCTGACTCCAGTCACTTGGTACGCGATCTCGTATGCCGTCTTCTGCTTGAA
>CBFGLP010001144.1:0-3133 GCA_965649595.1 uncultured Myxococcales bacterium
TTCCGCGAGGACCTCTACTATCGCCTGTGCGGCGCGACGCTCGAGCTCCCGCCCTTGCGCGAGCGCGGTCGTGATCTCGAGCTGCTCGTGTCCACCTTCTTGAGCGAGCTCGGCCACGACCGCTCACCTTGGCCGAGCGAGCAGGCCTGGCAGGCGCTGCACCGCTACACCTGGCCCGGCAACGTCCGCGAGCTGCGAGCCGAGGTCGTGCGCTGGACGGTCTTTTGCGAGGGCGTGGTCGAGCTCCACGATCTGTCCCCCGCGATCCAGGCGAACGCGCCCGCGATCACCCCGACCCGCTCGCCAAGCCGAGCAGATGGCCCCGACAATCCCGTGATCGTCCGACCACTCGCCGACGAGCTGGCCGAGACCGAGCGCCACGCGATCGAGGCCGCCCTGCGGGTCTGCGAAGGAAACCTGTCGGCGACCGCCCGCGCGCTGGCGATCGATCGCAACACCCTCAAGCGCAAGCTCGATCGCTTCGGACTGCGCTAACCTGCTCGGCGATGTCCGAGGTAGCCGCAGCGGTCAAGCCACTGCTCAACAAGTTCATCGACTTCTTCGACATCTTCGATCTCTCCTTCGTCGTTGCTGGGGCCACCTTCACCGCCGCGCTCGCCTGGGATCGCCGGACCCAGGCGCTCAACATCCCCGAGTTGGTCGAGGCACCGTGGCTGCGCGTCGTCGCGTTGATCTTGGCCGCGTACATCTCGGGCATGACCTGCTTCGCCGTCGGTCGGCTGGTCCGCACCAAGCTGACCAAGCTGTTCAACCGCCCGCCACCGATCGCCGTGCTCTTCGATCACCTGCTCCGCCACGGCGCGATCCAGCGGATCGACACCCCGCAGGGCGAGAAGCAGCGCTTCACGGTCGACGACAAGGACCGGATCCCTTGGCTCGCCCGCTACGTCGAGGGCCCCGGCGGTGGCAACCCCGAGGCGCTCTACGTGCGAATGTGGGCCGAGGTCCGGCAGCAAGAGCGGCTCGCCAGCTCGTTCTCGCTGATGCGCCGCTACTGGGTCAGCGCCGCGACCCTCGACGGCCTGTTCGTCGCGCTGCTGACCTGGGCGTACTTCCTGCTCCCGACCGGTGACGTGCCTGCGCGGGTGGGCTGGGTGCCGAGCCTCTTCGCTGGCGTCGGTGCGGTGTTCTGTTTGTGGGAGGCCCGGCGCTACGCCAAGTACCAGCTCGAGGAGCTGGTCGCTACCGTCATGCACGCCTACGACCCGACCGGTGCCGCCGCCGTGCACGGTCCGACCGGACCGCTGACCCCGAGCAAGACCGACGCCGAGCTCGAGGCCGAGCAGGACTTCTAAGCCCCCGCTCGCGGATCGGCGCGACATAGTGTACATCGTACACCCATGCCACCCGTGAAGATCGGCGTCGTCGGCTTCAGTCAGCGCCACTTCGATCAGCGGGCCGCTCGCGACCACCTGCGGCGCTTCATCGTCGCGCTGGTCGAGCGCTCGGCCGCCGACGAAAAACCTTGGTTGGTCAGCGGGTTGACCAACCAAGGCGTCCCCAAGCTCGCCTACGAGCTAGCGCGCGAGCTCGGCTTGCGAACCGTGGGCATCAGCGCGCGACAGGCCCTGCGCGCGCGCGCGGGCCAGTTCCCGGTCGACGAGCGCATGATCGTCGGCGCCCGCTACGGTGACGAGTCCAACGCCTTCATCGCCTACATCGACGCGCTGATCCGGGTCGGTGGCGGCCCCCAGAGCCGCCGCGAGGTCGAGCTGTTCGAGCAAAAGCACGGCTTCGACGAGGCCGCGCTGCGCGAGCGGCTCTTCGAGGCCGAGGTCGAATGGTTCGGCCCTCGCTAGCGCTATAAGATCGCCCCATGCTGCTCCCCTGCCCTGAGTGCGAGCACAAGGTCTCCGATCGCGCCAAGGCCTGCCCCGAGTGCGGCTTCCCGATCAGCGAGTGGATCGCCGAGCAACGCGAGAACGAGCGCCGCGAGGCTGCCCGACGCTCGCGCGAGCAGGTCGGTGAGGCCGACTGCCCGACCTGCGAGGCGCGGGGCTTCGTGCTCTTCACCGAGACCGACCACAAGGGAGTCGAGCGCGAGCTGTTCTCGTGGTGCACCGCCTGCAAGCACACCGGGCGAGTGATCCAGTGCCGCGACAGCGAGGGGTTCTGGGCGGTCGACCACGCCGTGCTGGCGGCGTTCTTGGCCGGCGAGATCGATGCCCCCCATCAGGGCCTGCGCTTCCTCGGCGCCGACCCGCTCGACGAGCACCGCTACGATCGCGCGGGCAAGCCCTGGGAGGAGTGACGAAAGGTCATTCGCGGGTCGGCGCATGGACGAAGCGTCGAGCGCCTCCCGAACATGCCCTCGTGCGCGTGCAATCCAGCCGGCGCCCACGCATCGCCGTGCTGGCGCGAAGCTTGCTAAGAACCAAGCACGTGTCCCGCCTCGTCCCGATCGGCCTCGCGCTCGCGCTGCTCGCCTGCAAGCCCCGAGAGACGAGCGTGCCTACATCGCTCTCGCAGCAGCTCAGCGCCGAGATCGTGCTGCAACCACCGCCCGATCACCTGCGTGGCCGCGTCGCCCTGCACGCTGGTGCGCGACTCTACGCGGCGCCTCACTTCGGCGCGGCGAGCTGGCTGCTGACGCTGCCCGATCCCCCGCTGGTCGATGGCGGTGACTCACCGCCGCGAGCCCGCGCGCTGCGGGTCATCGGTGTGACTGGGGAGTTCGTCGCGTTGACCAACGATCTGTCCGGCGAGGGCCCCGAGATCGCTGCTTGCGGCGAGCCGCTCCACGACATCGATCACCTGCGCCTGCTCGTCTACGTGCCCGAGGTCCACCTCGCGTCGGTCACCACCCGCGTGCTCGAGCTCGAGCCGCTCGGCGATGCTGGCACGTTGCGCGTGGGCGCGGGCGCACGCGTGGGCGAGCCGATCCCCAGCGCCGGTCTCCCATCGATCCCCCAGGGATCCAAGTGGCGCATGATCGACGCCGATGGCCTGCGCGCGCTCGTCCCCGTGCCCGACGACGCGATCGGTCGAGCCTGGGATCCCGCGCAGGTGCCCGAGTTCGATCGCGCTGGCGAGCAGCTCTTTCAGGACGCCGAGGGCGTGCACACCTGGCTCGACGACCAAGCCGGCGATCGAGTCGAGCTGACCTTGCGCA
>CBFGLP010001145.1:0-4407 GCA_965649595.1 uncultured Myxococcales bacterium
CACCTTCGCGGCGCTGGTCGAGGTCAGAGCGTGGTTGGCCGAGCGGGAGTGATGAACCCAGGACCAGTCACGAACGATCAGGCCCGAAGCCACGCACGATCTCGCGGAGCTGCTCCTCGAATTCCACAAATGCCGAGAGCCGGCGAAGCCGCTCGAATCGGACCTGATTGCCGAACAATGTATAAAAATCATCCGGCTGCCGGCGCCTCGTGCCGAGCAAAGTCGCGAGAGTCTGCTTGGGATTGGGGTCGCGATCGGGCGCTTTGGGCAAGGCGACCGTGGCACCGAGTTGCTCGCTGAAGACCGCGTCGTCGACTAACAACCACGCTTCGAGCTCACGCACCGGTACACACCCGATCGCGGGCAAGGGCTTGCCGGGGATCGCCGCTCGTGCAGCCTCGATACCCGGATCGACGCGCTCGCGCCAGGCCGCGTCGGGATCGCTGTCGCCATCGGCGTGGATGATCAAGAGATCGATGAGATCTTCATTGTCACGCACCGCCGCGGCGATGCGTTCGGCGCGACGCTTCTCGTCGCCATCACTATCGAGCGCGCGGGTGTCTTCGATCTCGTTGGCGCCGGGGAACAACTGCGCGGCGATCTCCCGGAGCATGCGATCGAGGAGTGGCAGCAAGAAGTGATAGTCGCTCGGACCCTCGGCATAGAGGCCGGCGCGGAGATAGACGACCGTCATCCGCCCTCCTCGGTCGTCACGGAGTTGAGAATTTGATCAATCTCGCGCGGAGAAATGACGAGGTGACGGGAAGCGGCGCTCGGCTTGCCAACCGCACGCGCGCGCGTGACCCGGTGGCCGTCGCGGTGCACTGTATCGACGAAGCGAAGGTTGCGAGGGTGCTTGCGGAGCGCGGCCAGGATGACCGGAGAGTGGGTCGTGAGGAGAATCTGGGTTGGCAGAAGGTTCGTGATGATCGACGCCTGAGCTACGATCTGCTCGATTCGAGCTTCGAGGTCAGCAATCACGCCGGGCTCTTCATGCAGTTTCCGCTCGGTCTCCCGCATGAGCAACTCGATGAGCGCGCGCACGCGACCAGGATAAATACCATTCTCCGGCTCTTCGATGCCAATCAAGTAGGGGCGAGGCTCGAGCCGCAGCGCGGTGAGCAACGCGAGCAAGCGCAGCGTGCCGTCAGAGATCAGACGCGCCGGCACTCGCTCTCCCCCGGACAGCTCGAATTCCACACCAAATGCATCGTCTTCGGTTGTCACGAAGAACGAGGAGACTCCAGGCACGAGCGCAGCGACATCGGCTCGAATTTCTCCGAGCACCGACGCCGGGAGATCCACGAGAACCGTGGGAAGGTTTGATCCGTCCGGTCGAAGAGCTCCAGTGTCGAGACGCTCGCTCGGCCCGGCGAGTTGGGCGAGATCCAAGCGGATCCACTGGCAAGATCGCAGGTTATGGCCTGCGAAATCGCTCCTTGCAGCTGCTAGGGGATCAGCCAGGAACGTGCGCCGACGGTCGATTTTGAATGTCTCTGGCCAAACGTCGGGGTTGACGGTTGCCTGGTCGGCGCTGACTACGAACTTTCGCAGAACCTTGTCGCTGTAGCCATACTTCACGAGCTCGGCGAACTCTGGATGGGCTGCCATCCACGAGTCTTCGTCGGGTCGCAGGCCCCGGAGTAGCTCGTGGCGCACGCTCAAATGCTCGGCACCTGAACGTCGAAAGGTCCGTTCAATTACCAACTCATATCGAAATCGACCATGCCAATTGGCGCAGGCGCCTACACCGGGCTCATATTCGCCGAAGAACAAAAACTCGACCGCAAATCGAATCTCATTCGCGACCTTGCCGCCAACCCGGGAAAATTGATCACTCGCTCGCCCGCGCCCGTGCTTGAGGGCAGCGAGGATCGGCTCGCTCGCCAGCCGCGAAAGCAACGCCAGCGCCTCGAGGATGTTCGACTTACCCGCGCCATTGGGCCCAATGAGCACCGTGAATGGCTCGAGGTCGACCGCGAAGCCTTGCAACGACTTGAATCCGTCGACCTCGAGGCGAGTAATCACGACGAGCTCCTATCCTGTAACTCAGCGAGCACTTGGGGTGCGTGTGGCGCCCCCCAGTCCTGGGCCTGGTCGAGCAGCGCCTCGACGCTACGGTTGCCGCGGTCGAGCACGACGATGACCGTAGCGAGTTCCCGCGGGAGCCGCAACCAGTGGCTGTCACTGAATGATGGATGACGCTCAAGTATAGGTCTCGACCCACTCGACGATCACCCGCCCGCCCGCGCAGTGCTCGTCGAGCATGCGATCGACCTTCGCCTCGCTCATCCCCAGATAGAGCCCGCGCACGCCCTCGAGCCTCTCGATCGGCGGCTCGACGCTCCCGTCCTCGCCCTCGGCGAGCTCGCGGACCAGCATGTTCGGGCCGTCGTCGCAGCGGCCGAAGCACGTCAAGTTCGTGACCTCCACGCGACCCTCGAGCCTGGCGTCGCTAGCGATGCGGCCCTGGATCTGCTCGAGCAGCGCCTCGGACCCATGGCAGACGCCGCAGCTGGGGCCATCGCAGACGAGCACTTGGAAGCGGGGCAGACGGGTGGAGTCGGCGGACATGAGCGGTCGCACCTTGGCGCGGGCCTGGGGTGGGCCGCAAGCCCTCCACGGCCACGGGGGCCGACCTAGATCACATCCCGCCGATTATTTGACCCGGATGGACCCTGATCCCTAGCGTGGCACCCATGCCCGAGGGTCTCACGCTGCGCTCGGCCGACCGACGCCTCCGCCCGGGCGCGGGACACGGCTCGTCCTGCGACCTGCTGCTGGAGCTGGCCGAGCAAGAGCCGGTCGCCGCGCTGCTGGCCGAGGTCGGGGTCCGCGTCGACGAGCTGGCCGAGCTGGCCGAGTCGCTGCACGACGAGCTCGAGCCCGAGCCTGCGGACTGGCACCTGCGCCTGCAGCAACGCGGCGGTCGGCCGGGGCCCGATGGCGATCTCGATCAGCTGCTGGCGATCGTCCGCAGCGCGGACTGCCACGCGTATCGGCTCTTGCAGCTGGCCGGCGCCGATCCTGCCCAGCTGCGCAAGCGGATGATCGAGCAGGTGCGCGAGCGCGGCAGCGAGCGGGTGCTGCGATCGGACACGCCTCGTCGCGCGGTTCGGATGTCCAAGTCCGGCGTGGCCGCGAGTCCGCCTGCGCCGGTCGAGGATCGGAGCAGCTTGCGGCGAGCCCAAGCCACGAGCACGCGCCCGGTCGCGCCTTCACCTCGGCAATCGCTCCGGACAGGGCGACCTGTACCAGACGCAGCCGCCCCTGCCCCTGCCCGTCCGAGCGCGACCAAGCCCGAGCCTGCGCCCGCGCGCGCGACCAAGCCTGCCCCGGCGAGCGCGAAGCCGGTCCCTCGCGTGCAGCGAGAGGCCCGTCCGCAGGTCGAGCGCGAGGTCGAAGAGATCACCGACGCTCGCAACGAGCTGCGCTCGATCGATCGCCGCACGCTCCCACCGCTCGTCGGCCGCCAGCGCGAGCTGGCGATGCTCGCCGACGCGATGCTCCGCCGTGGCCCGCGTCCGCCCCTGCTGGTCGGCGAGCACGGCAGCGGTCGCACGCTCTTGGCCAGCCACCTCGCGGCGCTGCTCGAGCAGCCGGTGTTTCGGCTCGAGGCGCCGAGCTACGTCGACGAAGACACGCTGGCCGAGGATCTCGAGGCGATCGCGGCGGCCCGCGGCGTGGTCGTGCTCGACGATCTCGATCGCATGGCCTCGGACACGCCCCCGCCGATCTTGCCGGCGATCGCTCGCGCGTGGGCGACCGGATCACCGCGCATGCTGACCGTGCTCAGCCACGAGGGTCGCGCGCGACTCGAGGCGTGGATGCCCGGCATCCTCGACACGCTCGACGTGATCCTGATGCGGCCGCTCGAGAGCGCCGAGCTGCACCGCGCGGTCGAGCAGGCGGCGGTCAGCGTGCTCGAGCAGCACGGCGTCACGCTGACCTCTGGAGCGCACCTGAGCGACCTGACCCGGGTCGCCGATCGCTTCTTGGCGGGCGGGCTGGCGATGCCCGGACGCGCGCTCGATCTGCTCGACCTCGCGTGCGCCCGCTGCATCCGCGAAGGCCATGATCAGCTCGATCGCAACGCGTGGATCGACATCGCCTGCGATCGCACCGGGCTGCCACGCAATCGAGTCGAGGGCACCAGCGAGCGCGACATGCTCGACCTCGACGCTCGCCTCGCCCGGCAGGTGGTCGGCCATGAGCACGTGCTCGAGACCCTCGCGGCGCTGATCCGCCGCAACCGAGCGGGGTTCTCGAGTGGTCGCCCGATCGCCTCGGTGCTGCTGCTCGGACCTTCGGGCGTAGGAAAGACCGAGATCGCCAAGGCGCTCGCGTCGGCGCTGTTCGAGCGGGACGACGCGCTGGTGCGCCTCGACATGAGCGAGTACGCCGAGG
>CBFGLP010001146.1:0-5188 GCA_965649595.1 uncultured Myxococcales bacterium
TTGCCGACCTCGAGCGGGACGGTCGGCAGATTGGGCAGGTTGAACAGGCCGAAGTCCATCGGCGCGCCGTCCGGGGTTGCGTTCTCGGGCAGCGCCTCGGTCGCGGCCTCGTCGGCCTCGCCAGTGCGATCGAGGACCGACCAGCTCTCGGACTTGCCGAGCTCGGCGACGATGTCCATGGCCGGCTGACCCTGCGCCTCGGCCTGCTTCTTCATGAACTCGGGGTCGAGGCTGCCGCTGCCCTTGTAGCCGCTGAGCTCGAGCACCTTGCCGTGGACCTTGAGCTTGCCGCCCTCGTCGCTGCCCTCGATCAAGGTCTTGGCGGCGATCTCGGCGTTGCCGCTGCCCTGCGCGGTCGAGAACTCGATCATCACGGCGATGTCGCCGTTGAGCTTGAAGCTGGGCGCGTAGGCGAACTCGATGCCGGCGCCCTTGCTGTCGCCCTTGTCGCCAGCGGTGCCGGGATCGGTGGTGCCCTTGTCTCCCTTTTCGCAGCCCGCGAGCCCACAGACGAGGGTCAGACCGACGATCGAGAGAGTGCGGAGGAGTGCGAGCCGGGGACTTTTCATGGCCCGCATGAATACTCGCGCGTGCTGCGGGGCGCAAATGGGGCTGAGGGCCTTTCTTCCTGGTCTGGTGTGCCGCTGCGCGGCGCACAGGGGGACTCGGAGCAGCCCGGGTTTCGTGGCTCACGAAAAGACGGGGAAGGGGTGGCATCGCACCGGAGCGTCAGCGGTGTTACAAGTCCGGCCCGCCGTGCTCGACTTCCTCGCAGCCCTCTTTGGTCGGCGCTCCTCGCTGCCCCGCGATCGCGTGACTCGGACGTCCCGTTCGGCTCGCAAGGCGGGGGCGGAGCACGCTGCCGCGATTCAAAAGGCGATCGACACGATCGCGGGCTTGCCTGGCGTGGCCGATGTGGCCAAGACCAAGCGCGTCCCGAAAGGCTTTTACGACGAAGCCGACGCGATGTACGCCGCTTATGACCGCTACATCGACACGGTTCGCCGCACGATCGGCCTCGAGGACGCGGCGCCAGCCGGTACACCCGAGGGCAAGGGCGCCTGCTACACGGCGCCGCTCGGCGTGAGCGGCGTCGAAGCGCTCGCGATCTACCGCAAGATCCGGACCTGGCAGGACTTCCCGCAGGTCGCCCAGCGGTTGGGCGAGCTCGGAGAGCAGGTCTTCAAGGACATCCAGAGCAACCACACCGGCAAGGATCCGGAGAAGATCCGCATGACCAGCAAGGCGGCCGTGACCGGTCGCCAGCAGTACGAGGCCCGCGCTCAGGCCTGCCCCTTCCTCGACGAGGGCAAGGGCCGCTGCCGGATCTGGGACGTGCGCCCCAACGTGTGCCGGATGCACCACGTGACCGGCGACAAAGCGCTCGCGCACCCCAGCCACGAGCAGCACGCGAACGTGCAGGTGGTCAACATCCGGCTGCCCGTCCGCAGCCAGGTGGCGCTCACCCAGATCGATCGCCGCATGGGCTTGGGGCTCTCGCCCTTCGTGTTCGCCAGTGAGCTCCAGCTGCTTCAGCTCGCCGAGGGCCAGATGATCCAAGAGGTCGGCGAGGCCCCGCAGCGGATGCAGCAAGATGGGCGGGTCCAGCAGAAGGCCAACCGCAACGTCAAGCACGCCAAGAAATTTCAGAAGGCCCGCGCCAAGAAGGGCAAGAAGCGGTCTTAGTAGAGATAGACGGCGCCTGCACGGATCGCGGAGTCGTCAGCCTGGTTGCCGGAGATGCCGGTCGCGCTGCTGCGCTCTTGGTCGGCACCGACGACCAGGGTGCTGCCGTCGGCCGAGAGCGCCACGCTCCACCCGAAGCGGTCTGCCTCGCCGGTGTTGGGGGCTTTGACGTACGCCTCTTGCGACCAAGCGCTCCTCTGGTCGCGGACGAACACGTAAGCGGCTCCAGCCTCGACAGTCGAGACGTCGAGCTGATCGTCACCGATACCGGTCGCGTTGCTGGCTTCCGCACGGGCGCCGACGACCAGAGTGTTGCCGTCGGCCGAGAGCGCCACGCTCGAGCCGAACTGGTCACCTGGGGCGGTGTTGGAGGCTTTGACGTAGGCCTGTTGAGGCCAAGCGTTCATCTCGTCGCGGACGAACACGTAGACTGCCCCAGCACCGACGGCGGAGGTGTCGGTCTGGTCGCCGTCGATGCCCGTCGCGCTGCTGGCTTCCGTCGGCGCGGCGACGACCAGGGTGTCGCCGTCGGTCGAGAGCGCCACGCTTCCCCCAAAGGACTGAAAGGGAGCGGCGTTGGAGGCTTTGAGGTAGGCCTGCTGAGACCAAGCGTCGAGGCCGTCACGGACGAGCACGTAGACGGCTCCAGTGCTGTCAGTGACCCCGGTGGCGCCGACGATCAGGGTGTCGCCGTCGGCCGAGACCGCCACGCTCGACCCGAAGTAGTCTTGCGCGGAAGTGTTGGAGGCTTTGACGTAGGTCTGCTGAGACCAAACGTCGAGGCCGTCGCGGACGAACACGTAGACGGCTCCGGCACTCTCGGCGGAGTCGTCGGCCTGATCTCCGTCGATGCCCGTGGCGCTGCTGTCTTCCGTCGGGGCACCGACGACCAGGGTGTTGCCGTCGGCCGAGAGCGCCACGCTCTCTCCGAAATTGTCTTCCGCGCTGGTGTTGGAGGCCTTGACGTAGGCCTGCTGAGACCAAGCGTCGAGGTCGTCGCGGACGAACACGTAGACGGCTCCAGCATCGTCGGCGGAGTCGTCGGTCTGGTCGCCGCCGATGCCCGTCGCGCCGCTGTCTTCCGTCAGCGCACCAACGACCAAGGTGCTGCCGTCGGCCGAGAGCGCCACGCTCCATCCGAAGTGGTCACCTGCGGCGGTGTTGGAGGCTTTGAGGTAGGCCTGCTGGGACCAAGCGTTCATGTCGTCGCGGACGAACACGTAGACCGCCCCTGCCAGGGCCATGGAGTCATCGGCTTGGTTGCCGTCGATCCCGGTCGCGTTGCTGCCCTCCCCGTGGGCACCCACGACCAGGGTGTTGCCGTCGGCCGAGAGCGCCACGCTGGCCCCGAAGAAATCGACCATCGTGGTGTTGGACGCCTTGAGATAGCCGACCGCCTCCGCGAGGTTGCCCATGACGCTCACTGCGTCCGAGTCGGTGCAGCCGAAGTCGTTGCACGCGCGCAGCTGATAGCTCGCGTTCACTCGAAGGTGCAGCGGCACGGTCAGCGAGGCGGCCAGCCCGACGATGTCGTCTCCGACGTGGACGTAGGGCTCGCCCGGCGAGCTGCTCTCGAGCAGCTGGTAGTACTCTGCTGCCGCCGCGGGCGCCCAGCTGAACTCGAGCTGCTTGATCTGGGCGAGCTCGAGCTCGGGCATCGAGGGCGCCTCGGGTGCTTCGCCGGTGTCGGTGCCGGTGTCGCTGTCCTCGTCTCCAGTCGTGTCGGTGTCCTCGGTCGACTCCCCATCCGAGCTCTCGTCGCCGACCTCGTCGGTCGAGGTGACCTCATCTCCACACCCGGACGCCAGCAAGGACGCCGAAGCGACCATGATCCTCGTGGCACTCACGAACCCCAAGATGCGTCCCATCGTCGAGCTAGCCTACACCTACAGGCTCGGGGATCAGAGTATGAACTGCAGCACACCGAGCACGAAGATCAGCACGTGGAGGATCTTCGTCCCGCGGCCGCCGTCGAGCTTCGCTCGCAGCTTCGTCCCGAGCAGCAGCGCGAGCAAGAGCCCCGGCAGCACGCACGCGGCGAGCACTAGGACGTCGCGTGTCCACAGCCCGCCGATCGCATGGGTGCCGAGCGTGACGAGGCTGAGCGGTAGGAACACCGCCTGAAGGTTCACGCGCAGCTCGTCGTGCGACCAGCCGCGCGAGGCGGCGTGGATCAGCAGGATCGGGCCGGAGATGTCGAACGCGACGTTGCAGGCCCCGACCCCGACGCCGAACACCAGATCGACGAGCCAAGCGCTCGGCTGGGTCGAGCGACGCTCGGTCGGGGGCTGCTCGGTCGCCTGAGAGCGAGGCTCTGGGTAGGCGAGCGCCCAGATCGCAAAGCCGATCAACACCACGCCCAGGCTGCGGTGCGCCCAGACCTCGGGCAGATCGGTGAGGACATAGAGCCCCAGCGGAGCGCCAGCCAGCGCACCCGCGAGCAGCCGCGCGACGACGCCGAGATCGACGAGCCCTGGTCGTTCGCGCAAGAGCAGGATCGCCAGCAGCACGCTCATCAGCGCGAGCACTGGCGCGCCAGCTTCGAGCCCAATCAGCAGCGATAGGATCGGGATGCCCACGATGCCATCCCCAAAACCCCAGATCACCCGGACCATCGCGGCGATGAAGGCCACGGCGAGCACGAGCGCGAGCAAGTCGAGGGGCAGAGGCACGGAAGCGAGAGCGTGCCGGGTCCGATCCGGTGATGGAGCATTGACAAAGCTTAGATGTAAGGAGTTGGCTCACTGAGGTCCGCAACTCTCAGGAAGTCTCCCAAACGAGCGCGGACGGGTGGCTAACGCGCATATTTCAAAAATTAGTTGCTGCACAAACTAGCGTCGCGGCGAGCGAGCGTGCATCCTGCAACTTCAGCGGGGACACGCTCGAATCCTCGCCAACCTGGCCCATGCCCCAGTCCGATTCTCGACCGAAGACCCCCGAGTCGCTCTCCCCCTTCGAGAACTTCCGCTACGACCTGCCCGCCTCGATGGTGGTGTTCCTGGTCGCGCTGCCGCTCTGCCTGGGCATCGCGGTAGCTTCGGGGGCGCCTCCGATCGCGGGCCTGATTACGGGCATCGTCGGTGGTCTGGTGGTCGCGTGGGCGAGCGGCTCTCCGCTGAGCGTGAGCGGTCCGGCCGCGGGCCTGACCGCGATCGTGGCCGCCGCGATCACCGAGGTCGGTGGCTATGAAGCCTTCTTGGTCGCCGTGATGCTGGCTGGCTTGATGCAGATCGGGCTCGGCTTCCTGCGCGCCGGTCTGATCGCCTACTACTTCCCCTCGACGGTCATCAAGGGCCTGCTGGCGGCGATCGGGGCGATCCTGGTGCTCAAGGAGATCCCCCACGCGCTCGGTGTCGATGCCGACTACTTCGGCGACTTCGAGTTCTGGCAGCGCGACGGCGAGAACACCTTCAGCGAGATCGCCGAAGCGCTCGGGCACACGCAGTTCGGCGCCATGGCGATCGCCGTGATCGGTCTCGCGGTCCTGATCGCGCTCGATCGC
>CBFGLP010001147.1:0-5303 GCA_965649595.1 uncultured Myxococcales bacterium
CCAATTGCTCGGGTCGAGGTCGGCACGATGCCTGCGGAGGTCAGCTTGAGCCCGGACGGCAGCCGTGCATTCGTAGCCAACAGCGGCTCGGGGAGCGTCTCCGTGATCGACGTCGCGAACAAGACGCTGATGACGGAGATCCCGGTGGGCGAGACGCCCGTGGCCGCTTGGCCGGGCCGCGATGGGCTGATGTACGTGGACAACGAGGGCAGCATGTCGCTCTCGGTGATCGACCCGGAGGCGCTGGAGGTCACGCGGACCTACGATCTCGGCTTCACGCCGGCGATGGCCACGATCGCCCCGAACGGCGAGCTGTGGGTCACCGACACCGACGCCGGGCGAGTGATGATCTATGATCCCGAATCCAACGTCGCGGAGCCGGTGCGGGTGATCATCGTCGACGCGGGGGCGCACGCGATGGCGTTCTCCGATGACGAGACGCGGGCCTACGTCAGCAACCAGCGCGCCGACTCGGTCTCGGTGATCGATCTGGCGGCGGGGAGCGTCGTCCAGACGCTGCCGGTTGGGCACAAGCCGAACGGCGTGGTGGCGCGCGGCGGCTCGTGATTCGCCAGCGCGGCACGGCGATAGGCTGAGAGACGGATGGTAGTGCTTGCTCGCGCATGGCCAGGGAGGCCATGCGCGAGCGTCAATGCTTCGAGTGGACTCGAGCGCCATCCGATATCATCGATAGTGAGGCGCTCGCTGCGGCATATCCGGGCGGAATCGACCTACCCCTCGGCTCTTGACGTCCTGCGCTCGTCCACGGACCATCGGTTCCGGCAAGCGCCGCCTTCGACTAACTAGCAACCCGCCATGAACCGCCTCACCAACCTCGTCTTCGTGCTCGCCGTCACTCTCCTCGGATGCTCCTCGCCAAGCCCGGCACCCGATGTGGCAGCCGAGCCGAGCCCCCAGCCGACCTCCCAGCCGACGCCTGCAACGGCGAAGGTGACGCTCGTCGACGACCCGAGCCTGGTGTGCATGGTGAACAACCAGTTCATGGGCGCGCCGCAGATCCCTGTCGAGGTCGAAGGGACCACGTACTACGGCTGCTGCGACATGTGCAAGACGAAGCTCGCCAACGACCCCACGTCTCGCACCGCGATCGATCCGATCAGTGGGGCGTCGGTGGACAAGGCGCAGGCGGTCTTGGGCAAGACGAGCAGCGGCGCGATCCACTACTTCGAGTCGAAGGAGAACCTCGCCAAGTTCGCAGAGGGGTGAGTAGGGGAGCTCGACTCGGGCGAGCTCTCGGCGGTGTCGTTGCGGAGCGCGCATGTCTGGGCAGGATCACCAGGTGGGCCGTGTCTGTGGCGCCGAATGCATGGTCACTGCTGCCGCAGTTTTGCTCGCATCCAGTCGATCTCTTCTTGCTGGGATGCAACGATCGCCCGGCACAAATCCTGGATCTCTGGATCCTGCAGGGCGGCCCGATTGCACATCAGAATAGCCCCCGCGTGATGAGGGATCATCGATTTCATGAACTGTGTATCGGTGACCGCAGCCTGGGTCCGAATCGCAGCGATGAACGAGATTCCCGCGGCGGCGCTCAGGGCCATGAGCGCCGCGTTCGCTCGCTTGTTTGGGTACATCGTGCCCATCAGCGCCAACTCGAAGATGAGCATGGGGGCGGTCATCATTCCCGCCATATAGATCTGGTTGACGTTTGGAAATACGTTGGCAATCTCGTCAACCATCATGTACATGAGCACGTACATGGATAGGAATGAAAGGGCTGCCATGAACGCGAGCCTGCGGTACGGGTAACGAGGCATGGAGGGATCCATGACTGAAGGTTGCGGGACCTTGGGACGACGTCATGTCACCGTCGAGCGACGACTCGACCCGGGCGATCTCTTCGGCGTGTGCTCGCGCGTGTTTAGCGTCGGCGTTCTGCGGCATGTCTCCTATCGCGCGAAGCAGGCGCTGAGCATGGTGGTGAGCGATGATAAATGGTGTGGTCGGTCGCGCCGCGAGGCGTTCAGTGCTTCGAATGAACTCGAGCGTCGCCTCGCAAGTCGAGCCCCACCCGCAGCGATACCGGATTAGCGCCGGAGTTCACCCACAGAAACGAGTAGAGCCCCGCTTTAGGTGCGGTGAACGACAACTTCCCTGACGCGCCTTCGCCTTCGTCGTGAGTCACGGCCTCGTCGCCGACGTGGCTGTGGACGTTCCAGCGAAGGTCGCCGCCCTCGGTGTGGAACGACGCCGTCATGCTGGCGCCTTGGCCCAGCTCGACGTTGATCTCGGCGAACCCATCGGGTGCGATGGTCCAGTCGAGCACTTCACCCGAGCCGAGCTGTTCGGCGGGGCCATCCGAGCGCTTGCTGGCGTCGCCCTCGGCATGGCCACCGCAACAACCTTCGGCGTGGAGGCACTCGGTCTCGGTTTCGGGGGCTCGGCTCGACTCGCCACCCACGGCCGAGCTGCTCGCACACGCCGGCATTGCGAGTGAGGCGCCGAGCAGCACCGAGAGCGTAGCGAGGATCGATGGGGCGTCGTGGGGCATGGTCGGCGCGAATCTAGACGAGCCAAACGCTCAAGGGGAGACGAGCAGCGCTCGCGCGGGCGCCCGGCGGTACGACGATGCAGGTGGTGATCGAGTAGGCCTCCCGCGTGGGCTCGAAGGAGCCCCTGGGCGGCTGTTCGGTGGCATATACGCCCTCTGCTGTGTACGAACCAGTCGCAGCGTACCGCCGCCCGCCGTCGCGGACGGCCAGGCTACCCGAGCGATCCACCGCAAAGCCCAAATCCGCAATGACCGCGCCACGAACACGGCTGAGCTCGCTCGTGATCGGTGTGGCGCTCGGCGCCGGTTTGATCGCTGCATTCTTCGTTGTTCAGCACCTGCGCCACGGCTGGCCCTTCTCTCTCCACCATTGCGTGGATGGTTCGACCACGCCGGTCGAGCGCGCGCCCACTCGCTCCCAGCATGGCGGGCACCGCAGCGAGCCGCGGGTCGAGATCAGCCTGCCGGCTGAGCAGATCGAAGTCTTTGGGATCCGCACCGAGCCGGTGCGCGAGGGGGCGATCGCTCGAACGATTCACAGCGTGGCGACGGTGGTCCCGGACGAGTCACGGCTCTCCCACGTACACACGCGCGTCTCGGGCTGGATCGAGCGTTTCTACGTGAACACCACGGGACAACCGGTCCGTCGAGGCCAGGCGCTCGCGGACATCTTTTCGCAGGACCTCTTGCTCGCTCAGAGCGAGTACTTGCTCGCCCTGCGGGCGTCGAGCAGCCCCATGCTGGTCGACGCCGCGCGGACTCGGCTGGAGACCTTCGGCATGAGCCGCAAGCAGATCGACGCGATCGGCCGATCCGGACGCGTCGATCAGAAAGTGACCATCTTCGCGCCGCGCAGCGGGATCGTGCTGCAGCGGGGCATCTCGGTCGGGACCGCGGTGGATCCCTCGACCGAGTTGATGGCCGTGGTCGATCTCTCGGTCGTGTGGGTGATCGCCGAGATCGCCGAGCCCGACGTCCCGGACATCGACGATGAATCCGTCGCCACCCTCGCGTTTCCCGGTACCGGGCGCGAGCCCTTCGAGGCGAGGGTCGACTACGTCTATCCGACCCTGACCGAGCGCACGCGCACGCTGAGGGTCCGCTTCGTGGTCGACAACGACGACGGTCTCCTGCGACCCGGCAGCTACGGGACCGCGACCTTCCGTACTACCGCTCGCCGAGGCCTGACGGTCCCGCGCGACGCTGTCATCGACACCGGCCTCGCCCAGCACGTGTTCGTGGCCGCCGGCGAGGGTCGGTTCGTGCCGCGAAGGGTCGTCACCGGGGTGCGCGTCGACGAGCGTGTCGAGATCCGCGAGGGGCTCGTGGCTGGGGAGTCCGTGGTGAGCTCCGGCGTGTTCCTGATCGACTCGGAGAGCCGATTGCGAGCGTCAGGGGTCGGGGGTGGGCATGCCCACGGCTCGATGTCCGGCGAGGGGTCGAAGGAGACGCATGCCGAGGGACACGCAGGTCATGGGGGCTCACCATGATCGCGCGGATCATCGAAGCGTGCGCAGGCCGTCCGTGGTGGGTGCTCGTGATGACGGCCGTGCTCGCGGCGTGGGCCATCTACTGTGTCTGGCGGACGCCGCTCGACGCCGTGCCGGACCTCTCCGATCCGCAGGTGATCGTGTTCACCGAGTGGATGGGTCGCAGTCCCGATCTCGTCGAAGATCAGATCACTTATCCGCTGGTTCGCACGCTGCAGAGCACACCGAAGGTCGAGACCGTGCGCGGCTATTCGATGTTCGGGATGAGCTTCATCTACGCCATCTTCGCCGACGGCACCGACATCTACTGGGCCCGGACGCGAGTGCTCGAGCAGCTCGGCCGCGTTCAGAGCCTGCTCCCACCTGCGGTTACGCCGGTGCTCGGCCCCGACGCCACCGGCGTCGGGTGGGTCTATGAATACGTCGTGGTCGACGAGTCGGGCCGGCTCGACCTCGCGCAGCTACGCGAGCTGCAGGACTTCGTGATTCGGCCGGCGCTGCAGGCCGTGACCGGGGTCGCCGAGGTCGCCTCGATCGGCGGGTTCCAGCGTCAGTTTCAGGTCGTCCTAGATCCACAGCGACTCGCTCTGTGGGGCCTGAGCTTGGCCGACGTCTCGCGGGCGGTCAGCGACGCCAACTCGGAGGTTGGCGCGCGCGTGTTCGAGATGGCCGGCCGCGAATACGTGGTGCGCGGCCGTGGCTACGTCGACGACCTCGCGGATCTCGAGCAGAGCGTGGTCGCGCTGGGCCCCGGCGGGACTCCGGTGCGCCTCGCCGACGTCGCTCGCGTGCAGTTTGGACCCGAGATCCGCCGCGGCGCCGCCGACTTCGACGGGTTGGGCGAGACGGTCGGCGGCATCGTGGTCATGCGGATCGGCTCGAACGCGCTCGCAGTCAGCGAGGCGCTCGAGGTCGAGATCGACCGGCTCGCGTTGCCCGAGGGGGTGCGGCTGATCCCGACCTACGATCGTTCGGAGCTGATCTTGGGCTCGGTCGATACCTTGCGGGACACCCTGGTCGAGGAGGCGATCATCGTGGTGCTGATCTGCCTGGTGTTCCTGTTCCATGCTCGCTCGGCGATCGTTGCGATGATCGTGCTGCCGACCTCGGTGCTGCTGGCGTTCATCCCGATGTACTACATGGGGCTGACGATCAACATCATGTCACTCGGTGGGATCGCGATCGCGATCGGCGAGCTGGCCGACGCGGTGATCGTGATGATCGAGAACGCCCACGTGCGGCTGGCCGAGGCTGGGCCCAAGGCTGATCGCCGCCGGGTGATCATCGACGCAGCCAAGGAG
>CBFGLP010001148.1:0-5454 GCA_965649595.1 uncultured Myxococcales bacterium
CGCTTCCACAGATCGCCGGTCGGATCCTCGAATACCCGCTCGAGGAACTCCTCGTCGAGCTTCTCGATGTTGGTGAAGATGCCGTAGTACTCGCCGTTGATGACCAGCCGGGCGTTGTTGGCACAGGGCGCGGCGATGCCGGCGTCGCGCATGATCGCCAGCGCCAAGCGGTCGCGCAGCATGTGGCGGTTGAAGGTGGCGGCGTCGAGCACCAGCTTGCGCAGGCCGAGGAAGTGGCCGGTCCCATCGATCTTGTCGAAGTCGATCTGAAACTGCATCTTGTCGCCGGGGATCGGGGTCCAGAAGGTCGGGTTGCCCCGCAGGCGAATCTCGGCGGTGTGGATGACTACGTCGCCGTAGCGGAATTCTTTGAGCGGGAACTCGGCCTCCGGAAGCCCGCCCTCCAGCTCGATACTCGCGCCGTTGTTCCACAGGAACATCAGCTCGGTCCACACCGGCTCGGCGATCTCGAGCTCGAAGGTCGGCAGGTGATCCTGGGCGTAGATGGCGTGGCAGCCCTCCTCGTCCGGCGGAGGGATTTGCTCGTTGGGATCCGGGCCGGGCGTGCCCATGTCGGGGATCGACCCCGATTCGGTCGTGCTGTCCGGTTCGTCGGTGTCCTCGGTATCCGCCGACTCGTCCGTGTCGGTCGCGTCGGTCGTGTCCGTCGTGCCAGTCGTATCGGCGGAGCTGGTCGTATCCGTCGTTCCCACGCCGTCCGCCGTGTCCTCCGACTCCGTGCTCTCGTCCTCACCGTCCCCCGTGTTCACCGCGGGGTCGTCCGGCGAGCAGGCCAGCGCCATGCCGCAGGACACCACCGCGAAACACAAACTCACGAAGTTCTGATTCATCGACCGCTAAGTCGCCTCGACCTCGCGATTTGGGCCACTCGCCTTTGGGGCAGTGTGGACCGCGTGCGACGCCGCGACAAACTTGCTGAACGCCCGGCGTCCGTCGGTCGCCGGCTCGAGCTTGGTGTCCAGGATCAAGCGCCGCAGCCAAGCTGGCGGCTCACCGTGCAGCTTGATCTCGATCAATTCGCGTGACAGTCGGCCGACCGGTGGACCGATCAATGCGTCGCTGAGCGCTCGAATCTCGGTGAAGATGTTCGCCGGCGGCCGATAGAAGGCCAGCTCCGAGTCGAGCGTGATCCGGATCAGCTCGTCGACGTCCTGCCACGCGCGACGGCGATAGTGCGCGAGGCAGTCGGGCTTGAGCGGCTCGGTCGTGCGCTTGCACAGCTCGGATATCGCCTGAGTGACCACCTCGGCGGACTTGCCCCAAATCGAGCGCTGCAGGGCGAGCATCCGCCGGCTGATTACGCCCTCGCGCAGGAAGCTGCCGACCTCGTCGGTCGGGATCGCGACCCGAACCTTGCGGGTCCGCGATCCCGTACGCGTCTTGACCTCGAGCCACAAGAAGGGCTCGCGCCGGACCGTGAGGTCCGGCTCGCGATCATAGTATTCGCGGGCTCGCAGCTTGACGTTCTCCTCGCCACGCTCGCAGGTCCGCGCGATCTCGTGCGTATCCGAGTCGAAATAGAGGGTCGTCACATAGTGGGCGGGGGGCGACGTTCCGATGACGCCACCACCATGAACGTGCGGGCGCAGGTGCGCCTCGACGCCATCGACGAACGCCTGCGAGTGCTCCGGGTCGAGGAAGTACACCAGCTCGGTCCGCTCCGCGAACAGCCGGGCGGGGGTCTGCTCCGAGCCAGCAGGCCCGCGACCCTCTGCTTGGACCTCGCCGAGCTCCGGCCAGCCCGCTGGACCGCCCACGCTCCCGTTCATGGCAAGTTAGCTCCTCCCGGGATCGACACGCTCACGAGCTCCTCGACCCGCGACTCGGCCGGTCGATGCTCGCGGACCTTGCCGATCCCGGGCGCATACCAGGACACCACGACCTCGCCGATGTCGGGCCCGATCGTCTGGATGCGCTCGACCTTGACACACTCGAAGGTGCCGGCTGGTACCTGGGTCGACTCACCGACAGCGAGCACCTCGTAGGTGTGGCCGCGCTCGTCGACCTTCGGGTTGAGCCCCTCGCCGTCGGTCTTGGTCCGCGTGTAGACGAGCTCCTGCTTGTCACCCACGCTGATCCAGCCATTGTTGGCGCGCAGGAAGCCCGGGTCGTAGTCGATCAGCGCCTGGACGCCGAGCTGGTCGTTCTCCTCGCTGTGCACGCGCATCACCAGATCGCCGTCACGCACGATCACGGTCTCTTCCCACTCGCCGTCGACGTTGGGGTCTTCGACGAAGAGCCACGCTTGACCGCCCTCCCAGGTCATCTCGCTCGCTTCGACGCTGTCCATGCCGAGCACCTGATTGGCGTTGGTCTTGACCACGTAGGTCCAGCGCGCGCCATCGACCAGCGGGAACAGGCTGGTGTCCGGCTCCTCGCCAGTCTCGCTGGTCTCTCCGACCGTGTCGGTCTCGCCCGGCTCGCCGGTCTCGCTCGACTCGCCCGATCCCTCCGACCCGCTCGACTCACCGTCCAGCATGTCGGGGACGCTCGAGTCGTCGACATCGTCCGAGCTGTCCGACGCCTCGTCGCCGTTGACCACCTCTGGCGGCGGCGGCTGGCCGCAGCCCAGCGCGATCGTGGGCAGCGCTGCCAGCCAGCAAGCCGCGCGGCGCAACGAGATGCAGGTGAGCTTCGTGGTCGTGGTCGTCAGCGTGGTCATGGTCATCGTCATCGTCGGGTTCAGTCGTCCAGATCGTCGGAGCCCGCCGCCTGCTCGGCGGCGGTCAGGAGGTGAAGTCGTCGCTTCAAGAACAGGTTCCCGGGCGCGCTCTGGCGGCAGCGCTCGACCAGCTTGGGCGTGAGCGGGTGCTCGGCGAGCCCGACTAGGCTCGCGACGACGGCCGATGGCCACCGCTCCGCACAGCGCTCGCGCAGCGCCCAGGACTCGGCGTCGGCGAGGCCAACGATCGAGTCGATGACCTCACGGCCGGTCTCGATCAGGTCGCGTCGCAGCGCGTGCGCGCTCGCGTCGGCGCGGCCACGCAACGCGCGAAGCACCGCCTTGGGAGCTCGATCGGCGTAGGCACGCAGGATCGGATCGACGCGCGCGCCCACACCCCGCAAGGTCGAGATCAGCACGGCAGGGTCCTTCGCTAGCAGCCGCTCCCGCCTGCACCAAGAGTCGGGATCATCACAGTCGCGCACGCTGATCGCCCGCTCATGGATGTCCGCGCTCTTCCACAGCCGCTCGCGCAGCGCGAGCGCGAAGGGATCGCTGCGGCCGCTCAGGCTCTCCAGCACGGCTCCGGGCGCGAGCTCGACCAGCCGCTCGCGCAGCCGATCGGCCTCGTCACCTTTGACGCCCACCAAGCTGCGCGCGACCGCGACGGGGTGTGTCGCGGCTAGCCGTCGGCGCAGCGGGATCGCGGCCGCCGACTCGGCGAGGCGCTCGAGCACGAGCTCAGGCACCAGCGCGGCACCACGCTCGAGCACCGGATCCTCGATGTCGGCGGCCCAGACCGCCAGCTCCGGCTCGTGCTCGAGCAGCTCGGCCCGGACCGCACGCCCGAGCGGGAGCCCGCGCGTGAAGTAGAGCCGCAGCAAGGGCGGCAGTGACTCGAGCGCCTGCTCGAACGCAGCGTCTGGGTCGACCTCCCACCACGGGATCGCATCCTCGGGTTGCTCGCTGAACGAGCCAGTCTCGAGCTGAGCGATCACCCGCGACGCGATGTCGCGCGGTGTGCTTCGCTCGGCGTGGAACACTGGCAGGCGATCGCGGGCAGCGATTGCGAGGTAGCCGTCGCGGATCCGCTGGCTGAAGCCCGAGCCGGCCAGGCCCTTGCGACCGCCGTCACGGGTGCGACGGCTACGGATCTTGTCGAGCCGCTTGCGAATCCGGCTCGTGCGTGGCTCGACATCGAAGATCAGCGTGAGGTCGGGCGAGATCCCGCCTGCAGCCAGCTCCGCGATCGTCTCGCACGACGCGAGCTCGAGGCCCCGGCCGTAGGCACCGAGCACGACCGGGGTCAGGACCGAGCGATCGAGCAACACCGTGGTCCCGCGCGCGAGCGCAGGTCGAACGTGCTGCTCGATCACCTGCGCCTCGCGGCTCGCGTAGAGCAGCAGCTCCGCGCGCCCGCCCAAGTCGAGGTTGGTGCGATCGCGGGTCAGGTTACGGATCTCTCGGATCGGCTTCGAGACATGCTCCTTGCCGATCCGGGCCAGATCCACGCTCACCCCCGACGCTCGCAGGTGCTCCGCGACCAGCTCGATCACGGTGCTCTTGCCGGCCCCATCGATCCCCTCGAACGCAATTACGCGCGCTTGCTGGCTGGCATTGCTCATATCTGCACCGAGACCCACAGCCCGTACACCTGACGCTCGACGAACTGGTTGAAGGCGCTGCGCGGCCCGATCGGCACCACGAACTCCGCCTGCGGCATGACCCGCAGCCGCTTGGTCCACAGCACGTTGAAGCCCGCGACCGCCCGAACGGCCTCGCTCTGGGCGTACGACAAATTGGTGTCGATGAGCTCGCCGAACACGACCGGCTGTAGCCGAGCTCGCTCGCCGATCTCGAAGTCGTAGCTCGCATAAGCGAGCGCGCCGACTATCCATGGCGAGCCCTCGGAGTAGCTCCAGTCCTGCGCGAGGTTGGCTTCGACGCTCGCGTAGAGGCCCGCCACACGCAGCGCGACGTCCATGCCTGCGCCGAACACCTCGCGTCGGCACGCGGCCCCGCGCGTCCACGTGATCCGGCAGGCGGCCTCGTCCGCGAGCGGGTCCTGCACGTGCTTGAACGCGCCGCTGGCCCCGATCGAGAGCCACTCGATCGGGTCGTAGGTCAGGCGAGCGTGCACGTCGACGCCGTGCGGCGCACCGGACAGCGCGTCGTTCGACGCGCTCACTGCCCAGCCGAGCGCGTACAGGCCTGGCCGCATCGGCTCGATCTCTCCCCACAACGCGACGCCGACCGCCCGCGTGCCCCAGCCGCGATCCTCGATCGCGAAGCCGTTGTAGAGCCCCCGGCCAATCACCGGGATCGACGAGGTCCCGCGCAGCTCGAGCCGCGAGTAGGGTCGCTTGAATTGTCCGACCTTGATCTGGAATGCGGGCCTAACCATCACGTTGGCCCACGCGTCGCGCACGACCTCGCCGGGCTTGACCTTGCCCAGCAGGTCCGCCACGTCGATGCTGATCCGCACGCTCAAGACGTCGAGGTAGCGAGCTTCGACGCGCAATCGTGCCTGGCGGAGATCGATCGAGCCCTTGCGCTCCGGCTCGCCGATCGGCGCCCCTTCGGGATCGACGGCCGGCTCGGTGTGGACGAGGCGAGCGCCCGCGATGATCCGCGCCCCCCAATCGAATTCGACCTTCTTGGCCTTCTCGGCCTTCTCCGCCGCGGGCGGCGGACTCGGTGGCTCCGCCGCAGCCGGCGGACTCGGTGGCTCCGCCGCGGGCGGCGGACTCGGTGGCTCCGCCGCAGCCGGC